>JAFUPC010000049.1 GCA_017481495.1 Clostridia bacterium | reverse complement strand
TGGTCAAGCGCGGGGTCTCCAATGTTACAAGCGGAATTTCCCGTTTCGTCTGTTTCATGATCGGCTCCGGTTGTAGACGTTTTCAAACCACAGCTCCGCATCGGGAATCGCTCGGACGGAGACGAACGTGCTTTTCACAAGACCCGTATCATTGTCGAACACCGTCTCCTGCACGACGGTCGCGTGTTCGGTGTCGATGTCCTGCGAGACCGTGACCGCAAGCAGTTCTGCGGCGGTTTTATCGGTATAAACGGCAGAACCGCGTGACTTGCCGCCGTCGGCGAGATAATCGAGCATCGCGCCCGCGTAGACGTACTGGGTCAGAAGAATGTCGTAATCAATGAACAGCTCCCGCAGTGCGCGGAAATCCTTTGCACGGTGGATGTGGAAATAGCCGCCGAGCTGCATATTGCGGTGCGCCATCAGCGTTTCCAGCGCATCCCGCCGGCGCAGAAACGCCCCACAGTCGCTCATTTCCCGGGCGAACGCCGCGCGTTCTTCGAGTAGGGTCTCCGCGGTCGAACCGTTTTCCCCGTCAACGAGTGCCGCCCCCAACTGCATGACGGTTTCCGTCTGATAATACAGCGCCTCCGTCATCAGGCGGGAATATCCCGTTTCTTTTGTTTTCGGTGTGCCAAGCACGGCAAACAGACCGGTCATCGGCGCGGATTCCGTTTCGCGGACATTTTCGGCTTCCTTTGCCGCACGGTATTCGGCGAGAATCTTCTGCGCCGCGCGGTACGAACCGACCTGCGTGGAATTGAGCGCGGTTCCGCCGGGACGGCAGATGCCAAACGTACCCGCCGCCTCACCCGCAACATACAGACCCCGAAGCGACGATTCCCAGTTACAGTCCACGGCGATGCCGCCGTTGTTGTGCTGGGCGCAGACGGCAATTTCCAGATATTCGTTTGCAAGGTCAATGCCGTGGTCGGCATACAGCGCGATGGCTTTGGGATTCATCTTTTGCAATCTGGCAATCGGCGTGTCAAGCAGTGCGCCGGAATTTGATAAATAGGTATGCGGCGTTTCCTCAAGCAGGGAGAAGTCAAGCTTCCCCGCCCGGTCGGCGCATGACGGATTGTGCATAAAATCCATGTACACCCGCCGCCCTTTCTGCGTTTCCGCAAAGACGGCAAGGTCAACGGCAGACGAGCCGCGTTTTCCGTCCCGATAAATTTTGCGCGGGTCGAACGGCCACTCGTAGCCTTTCAAAAATGTCGCTGTCAGAAGTGCTTCTGGGGTGTCGAAATAATCGCCGAGAAATTCATATTCACATCCGTCTTTGTCCACCGAGACATACCGCGGAAGCACCTGCTGATACGTTCCCGACAGATTCCAGCGGAATTTCACGGAGGCGATGCCGTACTGCGATTCGGTCAGAGATGCGCCTCTGACACCCGCGCGGAACAGCGTTCCGTGTGCGCAGGTCTGGCTTTCGGGGTAAACGGTCGCCGCGTAAATGGCTGACGGGCCGCCGGTCGCCCAGATGATGTTTTCCGATAAAAAGAACACCAGTCCCGCGGGGTTTTCTTTGGTAACGGCATCCTCACACAGCGCGGCGCATCCGGCACAACGTTCACCGGTTTCGTCCGTGTCTTTGAAGATGCGGATGACACGGCAGCCGTCCACGACGGGAATGTTCTTTGCCCTGACACTGCGCTCCAGAGCTTCCGTCATGAGACGAGAGGTCAGCGGGCCGCAGGAGGTCGCACGCATGGCGGGGTCGTGGTCGGTTTTGTAGCCGACATATTCCCCCGCTTCGTTTGCCGGGAACGGCACACCCAGCGACACAAGTTTGAAAAACGCCCGCGCAGAGCCTGCCGCTTCACACAGCGCAATGTCGCCATGCATCGAACCGCATTCAAACAAGGTTTCCGCCATGCCGCGCACGGAATCGGGCGCACCGCCCGCCAGTGTCAGCTTGTAATAGGTCTGCTTGTCGGAGCCGGTGTTGCGGGAGGTGCCCATGTTGACACCCTCGGTCAGAATGGCGATGTCGTGAAGACCACCGTTATACAGCTCGTCCGCCGCGTTGTAGCCCGCCGCGCCCGTTCCGACAATGATCGTATGATAGGAAAAGCACGGAATGCGGTAGGTGCTTCCCCAGTATTCGTAATTCAGATATTCCATATCATTTTGCGACTCCGGTCGTTTTACAGTCTCGAAATGTGGAATCCACCGTCCAGGTTGATGACATCACCCGTGGAATAGGCAAACAGACCGGAGGTTAAGCCCAGCACCGCGTTGCCGATGTCGGCGGGAACGCCCATCTTCTTGATAGGGAGCAGACCGCCCTCGATGAGCGCGGCATATTTGTCATGCACGACCGCGGTCATGTCGGTCTCGACGATGCCGGGGCGCAGTTCGTAGACGTTGATGCGGTCTTCTGCCAGACGGTCGGCAAACAGCTTCGTCGCCATGGCAAGTCCAGCTTTGGAAACACAGTATTCCCCGCGGTTCGTGGAGGAGGTCTCGGCGGAAATGGAGGTGACGAGCGTGATCATCTTGAAGTCGGTGTTTCCGGCTCTGCGCTCTTCGATCATGCGCTTTGCGGCAAGCTGGGTGAGGAAAAACGTGCCTTTCAGATTGATGTCGAGCAGTCTCTGCATCGACTCCTCGGACATTTCGAGAATATCCATGCGCTGCAGCGGAGCGACACCCGCATTGTTGATGAGAAAATCGAGATGGCCGAAGCGCTCGTATGCGGTATTGACGATGTTCTCGCGGTCTTCCGCCTTGGAAATGTCACCCTGCAGATAGAAGCTTTCCGCATTGCAGGATTTCAGTTCGTCCTCATATTCTTTTACCGCATCCGCGGGCTTGGTGCCGACACCGCAGACGGCGATGCCGTTTTTTGCAAGAATGGTGGAAATGCCGCGGCCGATCCCACGGGATGCACCGGTCACGATGGCTGTTTTCATGGTGGTCATACTATGATGTTCCTTTCGGTGTAGTCGATTGTAAAACTCCGTTTTGCAATCGGTTCCATCGGGCTGACGCAGCCCGATGGCTCCCTTTGGTCGCTTTGAAGGTGTCTTCTCGGCCTGGAAACCCGTCCGAGCGACGCAATTTATTTATATACCGCCCTATGGGCGGTGGGAGCAAAGAGATTTGCAATCGGCTATTGATGTTTTTGAAAAAATTACCGTGAATGCCGCTTTTACGACGACATTCACGACGGAGGTGGGATATTCGTGCGTTTTATTTCCCCTGACAGTACTTTCTGTACAGCGGCAGATAGATCTCCTGGTCGCGGATGGGACATCCGGTGCTGTGATGGGTGCGCATCAGCTCGGTACACTTGGAGCAGGTGATGCAGGACTTCGATTTGTCAAACGTGCCGTTCATCATCGCGGTCGCGAAATCGGGATATGCGAATGCCATGCGACCGAATCCGACCAGCGTGGTCATGCCGGACTTGATGGCGCCGGCGGCGACATACGGGGCAAATTCTCGGAAGAACGAGTAGCCTGCGCCGACGATGGCGATCTTCGGGAACCGCTTCTGCAGCTCTGCCGTGTACTTGATCATGCGGTCGCATCCGATGAGCGGATCTTCCGGGATCACGCCGCCGTTGGTGTGCGGACGGTTGATGTGGGGGGTCAGGTACGGTGTTCCCATCGTAATGTTGATGCAGGAGATGCCGAGATTCTCCATTTCTGTGACAAGGCGGGAGATCTCCTCAAAATCGGGAACCATGTAATCGTCCCGCGAGCAGCCGAAGCCGTAGGGATATTCCATCGCATCGTACAGATTGAAGCGGGAAGCAAGGAACGCTTTGTTTCCGAACGATTCCGCCGTGTCCTTGATGATGCCGCGGAACAGGCGCGTGCGATTTTCAAAGCTTCCGCCGTATCTGCCCTCGCGTTCGTATGCCGCAAGCGTTTCGCCGAGCAGATATTTGTGGCAGGCTTTGACATCAATGCCATCAAAACCGGCTTCCACGGCAAGCTCTGCCGCGTTGTGGTACTTTTCGGGCAGGGTGTCGAGATATTCGTCGGTCACGACGGGAATTTCGTCGATGTCGTGGAACTTGGTTTTGTCAAACAGCGGATTTTTGTAAAGCACCAGCGGGTGCAGTGTTCCCTCGGGTGCGGAAAAACGGCCGGAATGCGTCATCTGCGCGATGATCGGCTTGCCGCCGGATTTTTCGTGGAACGAATCGACCATGCGCTTGTAAGCATCCAGATTGTCCTTTGTGATCATCATCTGGTGCGCGTTGGAGCGTCCCTCCAGACAGACAGCGATCGCTTCGCTCCATCCCATGGAAGCACCGCTTTCGGCAAACCGGTCATAACGGCGCATCGTCAGCTCGGTCGGCGCGCCATCCTCGGTCGTGTCAAAGCCCTCCATCGGGTGTACGATGAGACGATTGTCAAGTGTCACGCCGGATGTGCCGAGCGGGATACTCTCCGACAGAACAGACAGGTCTTCGGAAACGGGAATCTGCAGATGCTGTGCTTCAATGGCGGTACGGAGGTCGTCTAAGGTATGATAATTGAACGGATAGGTTGCCATTGTCTTGAAAATCCTTTCTTATTTGATCCAGGAAAGCAGGGTCGCGGCTTCGGAATCCAGCAGTGCCGGGTCATCGTGCGGCACAAATTCCATCAGAAGACCGTGTTCTTTTCCGTCGGACGACAGAATGTCAAGGTAGGTGCGCCACATCGTCTCATGCTCGGAAAGCAGGAAGCGGTCGCGTTCTTTCCATGCGAACACATGGACATTGGACACATACGGCAGAACGAGCTTCAGGTTTTCGATGTTCTGTTCAAACGAAACGAACTGATTGGGCTGCCAGTACAAGGTCACGTTCGGCATTCCGATCTCCTCGATCAGCTGTACCGCGGATGGTGCTTTGTTCGTCAGGGTATTCTGGTGATATTCAAACGAGATCTTCTTTCCGCGGCAAGCCGCCAGCCGTGCGCATTCACGCAGCTCGGAAACGAGTGCCGCACGCGCCTCCGGGGTCACATCTTCGGAATTTTTCTTCCCTGCCCACAGACGCAGATTCGGCGTGCCGAGGTCGTCGGCGGTTTCGATACAGCGCAGCATTTCCGCGCGGTAGTCGTCGCCGTAGGTGCCCGCATGGTAATACGTCCCATAGGACAGCGGGAACAGGCACGCGCCGCGGGTCATGCCGCCCACCAGCGTTGCACGGCGGGTATCCCCGTGGGGGACATGGACATCGCCGCCCCATTCAATGGCGGAAAGTCCCGCATGGCGTGCGGCAAAAATGATCTCCGCCGGGGTCATCGGGCGGTAGGTAACGGATACGAGTCCGGGTATAAACATTTGTCTTTTTACTCCTTATGCAGTCCTGGTCCGGCAGCTGTTACGCCATCGTTTCCAGCATTTTTTCACTCACGCGCCACGGCGTGTCCTCCCCTGCAAGCCAACGCAGGGATTCTTCATACATATACTGTCCCATCCGTTGGACTTCCCATCCGATGGAACCGGCGAGATGGGGGGTCAGGATGATGTTGCGCATCTTGTACATCTCGGAGCCGGCGACGGGCGGTTCGGGCATCGTGACGTCGAGCAGCGCCACACGTTCGGGGCATTCTTTCAGCGCAGCAATCATGTCCGCTTCCACGACCTGCGCGCCACGACCGGTGTTGATGAACACAGCGGACGGCATCATGCGGTCAAAGCATTCTTTGTTGATCATGCCGACCGTCTGCGGATTGTTGGCAAGGTGGTTGGAAATGACATGGCACGTCGCAAACAGCTCGGGCAGGTTTTCCACTTTGGTTACGCCCATCGCCGCCGCCTTTTCGTCGGGCAGGAACGGGTCGAACACATACACATTCAGCTTGTACGCACGGAGCATTTCAATGACGAGTTTTCCGATCATGCCCGCGCCGATGATGCCGACGTTGGTGTTGTAGTTGCCCAAGGGCGCGTTTTTCATATTGTGGTTTGTCCACGCACCGTCTTCATACTGCATCCGCTGATAATAGCCTTTGTTTGCGAGAATGATCTCCGCCACCGTGACCTCCGCCACGGGAACCGCATTCGCCGCCCACGCGGAAAATACCGCCACGCCGCACGCAAGGAAGGGTCTGGCAAATGCCTGTACACTTCCCGCGCCGTAAAAGACCGCTTTCAGATTCGGCAGTACCGTGCGGATCTGCTCCTCCGTGAGTGCGGGCATACCCCACGTCGAGAAAATGACCTCCACATCCGCAAGCGCAGACAGGTCTTCCCCCGCATCTTCCTTCATCGTGTAGATCTCCGGCAGAAATTCATACGTCTCCGCCATCTTCGCACGCAGTTCTTCTGCATACGCATTTGCGATCCCGGCTTTGTTCCCGGTCATAAACACCGCTTTTTTCATAATGTCATATATCCTTTCCAAAGAAAATTCAAATATTAGCCCATATCCCTGAACACCGGCTCAATGTCGTCCTCTGGTTCTTCCTCTTTGTAGTACGGGTCGATCATCACAGCCTTGATCTTCGGATAGGCGGCGTAGATCGCCATGAATGCACAGGTGCCGAAAATCAGCAGAATGGGCGTGAGCAGACCGAGCGGTGCGTAGGTCAGAAGCAGACCGTAGCACAAAAGTACAAACAGAACCATGCCGACGACCGCCAGCAGATTGCGCTTGATGCCGAGCAGAGCAAAGATGAATGCGTTCTTGATCATTTTGAAGATCGACAGGTCAAACGTCACCATCATCGGGTAGATGTAGAATCGCATGACGAAATACAAAAACGCCAGGAACAGACTCATATAGAAGCAGACGTTGTTGAAAAACGAGCCGATATTATAATAGAAGAAAATCACGTCGTAAACGATGACAACGCAGAACAGACAGTCGAGAATGCCGAAGACCAGTGCCTGCTTCCAGTTGCGGCGGATGGCGTAGAAGAAGTCGCTCAGAAGGAAGATCGGTTCCCCTTTGACGATGTTGCGCATGACATACGCTGAGCCGACGTTGACAAATCCGAACGTGAAAATGACCAGCACCGTCAGCGCCATGCAGACATAGGTCGCCGTTGTCGGGACATAATTGATGGTGCGGTAGCCAAGCACCCCGTTCAGCGCGGCGGTCACGGGCGTGAGGTTTCCGCCGAGCATGACACCGTGGAACGAGTTGTTCAGAATGTTCGCCGAGGTGAGACTTTTAATGCTCAGATTGCCGGAGCGCGCGAACAGGTAGAACAGAATCGGAAAGTTGCCGAACAAAAACAACAGGTTCAGCTGAATGATCTTGCCGAAGTTGCGGATGTAGAGCTTGAAGAAGTTGATGACGTTGAAATCGGTAATTTTGTCCTCTTTCTTAACACCCTTGCCGTCAACACCGCCCTGGAACATTTCGTACAGGTTGAAGGTTTTCTTTTTGTTCTGTTTCCGGTAATCCCGGAAGTTGTTTCGATTGGACATTTTGTGATTCCTTTTTATTTTGATTTGAATTTATTTACACAAAAAAGCAGCAGACCGCAGACACAAGCAGCATTCCCGTCATCTGCGCGGCGGCGGCAAACAAGATTCCGCACAGCATGGGAGAAAGATCCCCGCAGAGCCACACAAGGGAGAACTGTCTGTGTCCTGTGCGCGGCAGAGCACGGCGGTACCCAGCATATGCCACACCTTTGGCACACGCCATCAAAAGAAAGACACACAACGCCCCCTGCGCCGCGGCGTAATAGACAGTAAACAGCGAAAATCCGCCGCTGACCGTGCAGACCGAAAACCCCGCCGTCATGCCCCGCGCCGCGCACAAAAGTGCGCAGAAGCATCCCGGATAGACCGTCAGGGCAAGCGGGAGCACGCAGAACAGCCACACCGCATGATGACAGAACCAGTCGGAAAAGAACACGGCATAATCGCGCACCGATTCATAAGACACAAATGCCCGCAGATGCGTATAATCTTCCATCAGCAGTTCCCGGTCGGCAGATGTACCGAGATACCAGTAGCAAAACACGCCGATAACAATTCCCACACCTGCCGCCGCCGCAAGCTTTGCAAGCGTTTTCGCCTGTGCTGTGCCGGCAAGTGCATACCGTTTCATGCCGGATGCAAACAGGGCGAGCGGTGTTTCGGTCTCGCCGGAATGCTGCCCGCGTGCCTGTCCGCGGGATGTGGTTTGTTCCTTTGTACGGTTCATACATCTGTCCTCCGTTGTTTTTTTCCGGTATTTTTTTACCAGTATATGGAGGACAGGCGGAAAACATGACGGGGATGTCAAGGTTCAGACTTACCTGTCAATACTGACGGCCAAGCTCTTCCGCACGGTCGGTGCAGGCCTGCATGGCTTCGGCGAGAATGCCGGGAAGACCGCGCTCATAAAGCACGTTCATCGCGCGTTCGGTCGTTCCGCCAGGGGAGCAGACTTTTTTGATCAGCGTGTCGAGGTTGTCGGGGGAATGTTCCGCCATTTCCGCCGCACCGCGCACCATCTGACAGATGTTTTCAAGCAAGGCAGGTGCATCGACTCCCTCTCGCCGCGCTTCGTCGTTAATGGCTTTGATGATGAGATAGAGATAAGCGGGTGCAGAACCGGTCGCCGCGATCACGGCATTCATGCGGTCTTCCTCCAACACCATCGTTTTTCCGGATGCGGCAAAGATGCGCTCCGCTACCGCGAAAACATCGTCCGTGACGAGTGCGTTGCGCGAGATAGCAGTACTGCCCATACCCATGAGCATCGGGGTGTTCGGCATCGCGCGGACAACGGGGACTTCCGCCCCAAGCTGCCGGCAGACCGATGCGCAGGAGACTCCCGCGGCGATCGAGACGAAGACTTTCCCCGCCCCAATTCCCGCATTCCGCAAATCGGAGAGCACCGTTTCGTACTGCTGGGGCTTGACCGCAAGCACGATCATGTCCGCCCAACGCGCCGCATCGGCATTGGTTTCAAATACCGTCACACCGGATGCGGCGAGCGGTTCGCATTTTGCGCGGGTGCGGCTGGAAATGCCGAGTGTAAAGGTTTCGTCGCCCGTGCGGAGCAGACCTGCGATCATCGCCTGTGCCATGTTTCCCGCGCCGATGAACGCGAGATGGAGTTTTTTGTTTTCAGACATTATTTTTCCTCTTCCGCAAATGTTTCCAGAGCTTCCCCAGTCAGACGGTAGACCGTCCATCCGTCCATGGGAACGGCACCCTGCGCACGGTAAAACTCAATGGACGGCGTGTTCCAGTCAAGACAGCTCCATTCCACGCGCCCGCACCCCTCGGCAACGGCACGTTTTGCCAGTCCCCGCAGAAGCGCCTGACCGATGCCCCGTCCGCGGTATTCGGGCCTGACAAACAGGTCTTCCAGATAGATTCCGCCACGGCCGAGCCAGGTGGAAAAATTGTAGAAATACAGCGCGATGCCGATGACATCGTCCCCGTCGCAGGCAAGCAGGACACTTGCGACACGGCGTTCAAACAGCCATTCTTCATACTGCGCTTCGGTGGCGACAACGGCATCTTCCATATGTTCGTAGGCGGCAAGCGCGCGGACAAGCGCAAGCACCGCCGGAATGTCACGGCGTTCCGCCGTGCGGTAGGTAATGGATGAGG
The DNA here is from genome assembly GCA_017481495.1 of Clostridia bacterium. Taxonomy (GTDB): domain Bacteria; phylum Bacillota; class Clostridia; order Oscillospirales; family CAG-272; genus RGIG3925. The sequence goes on along the minus strand of JAFUPC010000049.1, from coordinate 25,755 downwards.
ATTGCATGGATACTCCTTTTTTTATTGCATTACGGTGACAGTTGTCTGCGTGAAGACCGCGCGGATGTCGCCGTTTCGGGTTTCATAAATCCGTGTTCCAAGCGTGTTCAACGCATCAAGCGTTTTCTGCTCGGCGGGATTTTTGTCGGAGTCGGTGATGACGGCATACACGGGTGAGGTGGCGGCAAAGAACGTATCCAGTCCCTTATTCCACACCCCGTGATGCGGTACTTTCAACAGCGTCACGGAACCCGGCATCGTACCGATCAGTTCCTCCTGCCGTTCGGCTTCCGCATCCCCGGCAAAGAGCATGGTGTTCTGCCCATATGTCACAGTGACGGCAAGCGAGGAATTGTTGTCCTGCTTCTTTTCGTATTCCGCGCACTGCGGCACGGAGACCGTGAACTGCGCATCCCCAAGCGTAAACGTGACGTCCTCCGTCAGAATTTCCGCACCGCTGCACTGTGCAAGCGTTTCCCGCATTGCTTCATACGGTTCCCCTGTCCCCTCATAATCGGGCAGGAGAATGCGTTCTGCCGGAATTTCGGCAATTACAGACGGAAAGCCGCCGATGTGGTCTTTGTCAAAATGCGACAGAATGAGACAGTCGAGCGTCTCCACACCGGCATCGCGGAGCTTGTCGATCAGTTCCGGCGCATCGTCGGATTCCCCGGTGTCGATGAGAACAGAATGGGTTCCGCCCTCTCCGGTGACAGACAGAAGCGCGGCATCGGCTTTGCCGATTTTGTAAAAGGTAACAGTCAGCGACGGTTCTGCGGTCACAGTACAACCGGACAGCAGAAAAACAGACAAGAGCAGTATCGCAGTCAAGCAGACCGCGATCAATCGACGGGGATGCACACAGGACATTGGGCGGATTCCTCCTTTATCCGACAGGAATTGGAATTATTATACCATCTCCGTATAAACTGGAATCGTTGGATGTGTAAAAATTGTGTTAAAATTACGGAATGGCATCGACCGCGATGTCCATGTACTGACGGCGTTCCGCTTCCGGCAGTTCACAGTGCCCGCGGCGGGGGTCCGACGCGCATATGCGCAGTAGACAAGGGCACACTGTCCGCCCATACTGCCGCCCGTTGCGACCACGGGAATATCGTCCGGCAGGTCAAACTTTCCGGTCAGCACATCGACCAGCTCATCCACATAATCTACTGTCTGCCGATTCATCCAGCACCACGGGTTGTAGTACGGAATCACACGACGAATCCCCAGATCCGCCAGCCGCTTCGATTCATCGTCGTATTCGCTGAACATCGACGAAAATCCCAGCCCGTTGAACACGAGCACGATACCGCGGACGGGAGTTTTTACGATGGGAGCATTGGTGTGGGCAAATGAGGACAGGGTTTCATAGGTAATGATGTTTTCCATGACAGGGGTCCTTTCTTTGGGAGCTTTATTATCTTATTTATAATTATATCACAGATGGGAGCAGAATGCAAGAAGTTCCGGAAAATCTATAAAAGAACCTTGACATTGCGCACTCCCCCGACCACCTCCGGACGGAACTACGGCGGTTTTTTACGCGGTATTTTTTACCACGCCGGTTCTTCACCATGTTGATTCTTCACCGCGGTGATCGTTCACCGATACGGTCGCGGGTCGTCGGTCAGACCGAGCAGGTAGTCCGCGGAGGTTTTATAATACCGCGCAAGCGCGATGAGCGCATCAATGGGCAGCTGTCGCTGTCCGTTTTCATATTGGGAGTAGGTGTTCTGTTTAACATGAAGATAATCCGCGATCTGCTTCTGGGTCAGGTCGCGGTCTTCCCGGATGTCTTTCAGGCGCATGATGGAGATACCCCGTCTTTCTCTTGGATTTGGATACTCCATTATATAATATCTCACATTGAGATATTGACATTCATCTCAAATTGTGATATAATTGATGCAAATGAATATTTTGTCGCAGAAAAACGAATCTTCGCGATATTTACGGATTCTTATATGCAGAAGATTATTTCTGCAAAAATTCTCATAAACAGAAAGGACATTGTAAAACAATGGACAATCAGAACAACTTCTTTCCACCCAACCCCGAGCATCGGGAACGGCAGGGGCGACCGAGACTCCCGCACTCCCTTGCGACCATTCTGCGATATACCAAGGTCGTTTTTGTCTGCATATTATGCGCACTCCTCATTTTCCTTGCTTGGTATGTCCGCGATGCCTATTTAACCATCGGAAAACAAGAGGAGGAGATCGACAATCTAAAACACAAAATTGAAGAAATAGATCGAATCACCGTCGAGGTCGTTTCCGCACAGTTGCAAAGTGTAAAGGAACTTGCTTCCGCGCAAATCATTCAGAATGGATTTATCTATTTTCAGGATGGTTCTTTTTTGGCAAAGAAATCCTTTACCATGTATTACACAGCAACAGCGAAAGCCGGAATCAATTTCGAGAAATTCACAAACGATGACATAATCATCACCGACACGGAGGTCATCATTTCATTACCTACGGTTGAAATTCTCAGTATGAACATTGATAATGATAATCTTCGACTTTTCGATGAAAGGGAATCAATTTTCAATCCATCGAATCCGCAGGATATTGTCGAAGCTTTGCATGAAGCAGAAGAGGATCTTAACAAGAATCTTGACAAAAAATCACTTCTCGCCGAAGCAGAAAAACAGTCCGAACTGTTGATTCGCACACTCCTGACACCGACTGTCGGTGACCGTACTCTCACCATTAAATTCAAGCCAGCTGAAGAAAATTCCTGACCCAACACAAAAACGACAGAGCCGCAAAAACTCTGTCGTTTCATTTTTATATTCCCTTTACAATTCCCCGTCAATAAACCGAATCCACTCCGGCTGCAGTGCGAAGTCCGCCCACGCCATACAGTCGTCGAGCTGTCTGTCGTTTGACGCACCGATGACTGGAATGACCGGGATGTCCTGTCCGCGCAGGTAGCCAAGGGTGATGGCGGTCGGGGTGAGGTTTTCGCTTTCGCACACCATGCGGATGCGGCGCATCCGCGCAAAGGTTTCTTCACACGCAAATGGGGAGCGGATTTCCGCATCGGGGATGTGATAGAATTTGGAAACGAATCCGCCCGCCTGGGAGGAAAACGCCATGATGGTCGTTCCGAGGTCGCGGTAAATGCTCCTGTCCTCCTCAGTCATAGACACAAGCGTAGTGTCGCCGATCTGCGCCGGGGTGGTGCGGATGATGTTGAAGCAGATCTGGGACACATCAAAGCCGCGCAGACCGTGCTGTTCGCAGTAATCGTTTGCCATGTAAATGCGCTGCGCCGTCCAGTTGGAAGCACCGAGCAGGTTCATCTCCCCTTTTTCGGTATGGCGGTTCAATTCATCCATGATGTCGGAGACCGGGATGCGTTCGTCGTCCCGGTGCAGAAAATAGATGTCCGGTGACGTGTGCAGATTGTCAAGCGACTCCGCAATGTCTGCGGCAATGCACGCCGGGGTCACTCGTGGTTCCGTCGTTCCCGGAAGCGGATGCGCGCCCTTGGTGCAGACGATCGCTTTTTCGCTGTTGTCGTCTTTTTTGAGCCAGCTGCCCAGAATTTTTTCGCTGTAACTGGTGCGCGTTTCATCGTGCCAGCGGCCGTAGACAAGTGCGGTGTCGATCAAGTTCCCGCCGCCGCTGACAAAGCGGTCGAGCTGTGCATGGTTTTCCGCTGTCCGGTCATATCCGCCGTATTTTGCAATGCCGAGCGCGATGGGGGAAACGGTCAGCGGTTTTGCGCCGGTCGAGGCAAACGCCGTCCGGATGGTCACTGATTTCATAATATATCCTATTTATAAATTGCATTTATTTGGATTCGTTCTGAATCCATGCACTGCGCATTCCAAGCGCAAGGCCGCGGTATGCGTGCCGCACGCCGGATTCCAGAATGCGGATCTGGGGCAGATCTGCCGTGTCCGTCTGTGTGATGCGGGAGAGTTTCTCCGTCAGGAGCGGGCGGAACGTCTCCATGATGACCCCACAGCAATTTTCGATCACAACGACATCGGGGCTAAGCAGCAGAATTTCGTATGCAATCGCCTCCGCAAGCGCGGAAACGGTCTCCTCCCGCAGACCACGCTCGTCAAAGAGTGCCTGCAAGGTCTTCGCGCCTGATGCGTTTCCGTTGTTCCGGTAATCCGCGTTCATGCCGCGCGCGTGCTCGGTTGGAAATCTGCCGATGTCGCCGGCATATCCGCTCTTTCCGTGGAGCAGCTGCCCGCCGGAAATCAGCGCGCCCGACAGCGTTTCGCCGATGCAGACATAAACCGCATTGGAAATGTTTTCCGCCGTCAGGTCGGCAAGATTCGATGCCGCCGCGGTGACGACGTCCTTTTCCAGCGTTGTGACCGGAGTGCGCAGAACGTCCTCGATGATGGCGCGGACGTGGGTCTTTGACAGCTCCGGAATGCGCGGGGCATCCACGGTGTCGCTTTCCGCGTTGTAGTTCCCAGGAAGAACGACACCGATGCCGACCGCGTCGTCCATATTCAGCTTCCGCAGAATATAGATCTTGACATTCTTCATGAAGATGTAGAGATTTTCTTCATAATAGAAGTCATGATTGTACTCGTATGTAACCCGATCCACGATATTGAGGGCGAGATCCATCACCGTCATGGACATGGAACGGGAGGTAAGATCAAGAATCATGAAAAATTTGGCGGTGTTCAGGCTGACAAGACCCGCACGGCGGCCAGCCATGTTGCGAACCTCCTTGCACTGGCTGATGACGCTTCTTTCCAGAAGTGCATCCACCACCTTGCCGACGGTCATCAGTGAAAGCCCCGTGATCTCGGCGATCTCCGCGCGGCTGATCTGATCCTTTGCCGTGATCGCGGTAAAGATGGCGCGGACACTTTCCTTTTTGATGCTGCTTAAATTGATGCGTTCCAAACGGAATTCCTTTCTTTATTCAACATTATTCACCATTCGTCACGAAATCCATCGTTTTTCAACGGATTTCTGCTGTATCCGGAAAGAATCCCCCATAAAACCGGAAAGCCGAGGATTCTTAAATTTTTTCTGTGATTATATAATAATTATACTCCTTTTTCGCGGATTTGTCAAGTGCTTTTCTAAATAGAATTGAAAAAATATTTTCGTGTGGATTTCGCTTGGGTGCTTGTTTTTCTTTTGGGAATATGGTATAATGAAAGCAATCAAAATCCGTTCGTTAAAAGAAGGAGTCATTATCATGAACAAACGACAGATCGTCAACATCGTCAACTTCATCCGCGACATCGAACCGCGTCTGGAAATGGACCTCGTCACCCCCGTCCGGGAGCAGATCGCGCTGATGAAAAAACTGGATTTACGCGGCACATTTCTTTTGCAGTACGATGCGCTCTGCGACCCCGTTTATGTGGAGCTGATGAAGTCGCTTGACCCCGCGCAGTTTGAGCTGGGTGTCTGGCACGAGATTGTGGAGCCGGAAACCGCCGATGCGGGGATTCCGTGGACGGGACGCTATCCGTGGGACTGGCACGCACACTGCGGATTTTCGGTCGGGTACACAAAGGAACAGCGCGAGCGGCTGTGCGATGTCCTTTTTGAAAAATTCCGCGAGACATTCGGCTATTATCCGCGCGTGTTCGGTTCGTGGTTTTTTGATTCGCACACCGTCCGTTACCTCTGCGATACTTACGGTCTCGACGCCGTCTGCAACTGCAAGGAACAGTACGGCACCGACGGTTACACCCTGTGGGGCGGCTACTACGGACAGGCGTATTATCCGAGCCGCACAAATGTCTTCATGCCCGCACAGACGAAGGAACAGCAGTTGGACGTTCCACTGTTCCGGATGCTCGGCTCCGACCATGTCTACCAGTACGATTTCGGCATGAGTTTGGAAGAGGGTGCAAAAACCCAAGGGGTCATCACGCTGGAGCCCGTTTACACGAACAACACGGGCGGCGGCGGTGTTCCGCGCTGGGTGGATTGGTATCTTTCTGAAAACTACAACGGCGACTGCCTGACGTTCGGTTATGCGCAGGCGGGACAGGAAAATTCCTTCGGCTGGGATGCGATGAAGGACGGGCTTACCTACCAGTTCACGCAGTTCGCGCGTTTGCAGGCGGAGGACAAGCTGACGGTCGAGCCGCTCGGCGACACCGGCCGTTGGTATAAGGAAACATATGCCGAGACCCCTGCATCCGCCATTACCGCACACTGTGCATTTGACGATGATGACAAGACCTCCGTCTGGTATTCCTCCAAGAATTACCGCATCAACCTGTACGCCGACGGCGAAAAAATGCGCATCCGCGATCTGCACGTCTTCCGCGAAACGTATCCCGACCCGTTTGAAGACGTTGTCTGCAAATCAAACGAAGCGGTCTACGAAACGCTTCCTGTCATCGACGGCAACCGCCACACGGGCGCGGGGATTCTGGCAGGACTGTATCTCACCGACACGGACGGGAATCGCATTCCGTGTAAAAAAATGCAGTTCTCCGACCTCGGCGGCGGCACGGCACAGCTTACTTATTCCCCTGTCACCGTAACGCTGTCCGAGGAGAGCATCCACATCACCTGCGACCGACCGTTTATTCTCAAAGCGCACATCGGGAACGACGATCATCTTCCCACTGTCACCGCACAAACAAAGGATACCCTCACCCTCTCCTACGGCGGAACAGAATACGGACTTTGCCTGACCGCGGGGCAATTTTCCGATACCGCAGAAGCGCATTCCGATGAAAACGGCGTGCTTATGTTCACGATCATCAATTCATAAGGAGCGATTAAAAATATGAAGCGACAGTTTTTTCTATGTTTTCTGCTGACCGCGCTGCTGTGTGCCTCCTGTGCCGATGAAACGGACAGCGGTGCTGTCACGACCGACACCGTCTCCACCAGTACTGTGACAGAGACCGTCGTCGATGACGACCGTCTTCCCGCGCCAGAGATTTTGGACATGAACGGTGCTGTGCTGACCATTCTCAACTCCACAGCCGAAAGTTTCAACTGGGCAACGACAACGATCCTTGTCGATGAACCGATCGGCGAGATACTGAACGATGCCCTTTTCGACCGCGAACAGCGGGTGGAGGAGCTGTACAACTGTTCCATCGAGGAAATCCCGGAAGAAAACGCCAATATGCGCACCGCCATTCCCAACGCCGTCTCCGCAGGAGATAAATATTTCGATACCGCAATGGTCTTTGATGCATCCGTTGCAACCATTCTCTTAAAGGATTGTCTGCTTTCGTGGGATGAAGTCCGGGGACTGGACCTTTCACAGCCTTGGTGGGACAATGCTGCAACCGAGACCTACAATTTTGGCGGCATCCAAGCAGCAGTATCCGGCGCATATTCGCTTTACAATTATTCCACCCGTCACGTTTATGTGTTCAACAACAAAATGATGGCGGAGCTGGATGTGGAGGATGACCTCTACACATTGGTGCGTGACGAAAAATGGACACTGGAAACCATGTATGCGCTCGCGGAGCTGGCGGTTTCGGACCTCAACGGTGACGGAAAAATGGAGCCGGAAAACGACCGTTACGGCATCATCGGAACGCCGACCCGTCATTACAGTGCCCTGTTGATGGGAGCCGGTGTCAAATACGTTGATAAGGACAGCGACGGAAAGCTGTATTTTGCCGTACCCGGAAATGAGCACGCGCAGACCGTTATGTCTAAATTCGTACAGCTCGATTCGCAGAATCCGGATATCTTCAATGACAAGCTGGCAGATATCAATGTTGACATTGACACTGTATTCACGGACGGCCGCGCGATGTTCTGTGCCGCATATGTCGGTGAGGCGGCAAAGATGCGTTCGCTTGAATTTGACATCGGCTTTGTTCCGCCGCCGAAATTCGATGAAGAACAGACGGAATATTATTCTCTGGTTGAGGGCGGCGCACAATCCGTTCTTCCGCGTACACTGGACGAAGCAGACCTTGAAAAGGTCGGTATTCTGTTAAACGCGCTCGGCTATTATTCCTACTACGAATCCATTCCGGCATATATCAATGTGCTTCTGAAAGAAAAGGTCGCCCGCGACATTGATTCCGCCGAAATGCTGGAGCTTGTTTTCGACTGCTCCGCATATGACCTCGGTACCGGTGTCTGGTCAGCCGAAACGAAGAACAAATATGTCAGCAGCATCTTCTCAAAATCCTCCCCGGAAATTGTATCCCAGACCGAAAAGATCACCGCAGGCGTGGAAGCACAGCTCGAAAAATTTGAAGCGGCACTCGCCGATCTTTCTTAAAATGGATTTATAAAAGGAGAAATATTGATGTTCACCTATTTACACTGCTATATGCCCGAAACCTGGCAGGCTCAGGTGGATGCGGGACTCGTCCGTCCGGGCGACGGCATCCGGTTCTGCCAGAGCATCGACATTGAGGAACGGCTGAAATTCAACAATCTTGCCCGTGTCGGCGGCGATCTTTACAATTACGTCAAGGAACATTGTTGTCCGTTCTACATCGACCGCCTGCAAGGCGGGTGCTTTCTGGAAGAATATCCTTACGACGAAGTGCTTTTGAACGAATACCGTTCCCTGCTCGGCGAAAATTTCTGGGGATTCCAGATGCACGAGTGGATGTCCAACGTCCGATCGGATCTGCATAAGATCACCTCCAACAACTGTCCGGAGTGGACGGCGGAAGCCATCACCGAGACCATCCGTCAGGCATATCCGTTTGAACACACGTTTTTAGAAGCGATGAACGCCGAAGAATACGCGGAGATGGGCATCCCTGCAAGCATCGACGAATATTTAAACGCTATGGAAAAATTGTTTTCCAAGCGGCAGGCGCAGGTATCGGGCGATCTTCTCCCCTGTGACAGTTCCATGCAGGCACAAGCCTTGGAGATCCGTCTCGGTGCAAAATGCCTGATGCCCGAGATCGGCGCCCAGACCCGCGGCACGAACATTCAGATCGCCTACGCACGCGGCATGGCACGGGCGGCGGGCATTCCGTTCGGCACGTATTATGAGCCATGGGGCGGCGCCCCATTCTCCGCGTGCTGTTACCACAAAGAGGAAAAGAACGAGTGGAACATCTCCGCAGAGTCGTTCCCGTTCCGCACCTCCGGCGGAAACGGCGGTTCCTCGCGATCGCTTCAACACCGTCTGCACCTGTATTCCTACATGGCAGGTGCCTCGTTCATGGCGGAGGAATGGGGGATGTGCAACACATTCTGCGACTGGCACGACTTTGAACTGTCTCCATATGGACAGGTGAAAAAAGACTTCCTCGATTTTACAACACGGTATCCGGACATCGGCACACCCGTCATCCCGGCGGCGCTCGTTCTCCCGCGAGAAATGCCTGTTCTTGACCTTTCTCTCTCCCGCGACACGTATCTCGGCTATAAAGCAGAGGGTGCGTTCCGCGAAAAGCTCGGGGAGGTCGTGGATGCGCTGAACTTCCTGTTCTGCGACAGCGCCCCGATGGCGGGAACGGAACAGATCTCGCTCCGCAATACCGTCACTCCCGATGCCGTTGACATCATCACAGAGGATGCGCCGACCGTAGGACAATATCCCATTCTCATTGATGCAACCGGGAATCCAGAATTTGCACGGGAACACGCCGATGCCATCATTGACTGCCGCCGCGCGCGGACGGTCATCGACGAGCTGCTCCCCGTCAAAAAATGGGGCGGATGCTCGATGCAGATCACAAAAAGCCAAAAAGACGGCTGTTATTATGTGATGCTACTGAACAACAGCGGCATCCGCCGCACGGTCGCGAACGGTGAAGAATTCCTCGACGGCACCGACATCTGCGTGGGCTTGTCCGTCAAGGGCGGAAAATCTTTCGAAATGCTCGAGGGCAACGGTTCCGTCGCGCGGGGAGACGGGATTCTTCACGTTTCCATTCCTGCCGGCGGATGGGTGTTCGGGAGGATTTGAGGGGATGATTCATAGGTAATGTTATCAACTTAAGGGCGAAAACGCGCTTTCTCTAACTCTGTAGGGGCGCCCCTACCGACGTAATGATTGCCGCTTTTCTTAAATTGACGTCATTGCCCCATGGGGAAAGTTCCTTGTGCGAACCGTTTTGCCTGCATCCTTGCACAAATAATGTTCACACCGTAATCATGGGCACCTCCGTAAACACCCCATCCCAAATTATTAAACCCCATATAAAAACAAGCTGCCGCAGGTATCCGCCTGCGGCAATTCGATTTCTTGCTTATTCTTCATCGATCCGATGCCGGATGATCTTTTTCGACGTCGTTTTGACAAACGGTGTCTTGCGCACCTCCACGCCGCGGATCTGCTTGAACATCGGCAGTGTCGTGTTGATGCGGTTCACCCGTTTGCGCAGTTCTTCGGAAATGGCATCAATGCCCGCGAGTCCCAGCTCCTCCGCACGGGCGAAGTCGGGATAGATGACCGCCGTGACGTTGACGGTCTCCCCGTCCATTGCCGTGCGGCCGATGACAGCGCATTCGCTGATGAGGTCGATCTTTTCAAGATATTCCTCGATCTCCTCCGGGAACACATTTTTGCCGTTGTGCAGAACGATGACATTCTTGGCGCGGCCCGTGATATAGAGATAGCCGTCGCGGTCGAGATACCCGATGTCGCCGGTGCGGAACCAGCCGTCCGCATCCAGAACCTCCGCGGTCTTCTCGGGGTCATCCTGATACCCGAGCATGACGTTGTCGCCGCGGACAATGATCTCCCCGACCGTTCCGGCAGGCGGATTTTCAAGCAGCTCGCCGTTTTCCCCGCCGATGCGCACTTCCAGACCCGGAACCGGCAGTCCGACAGATGCCGTGCGGATGCAGTGGAACGGCGAAACGGAGATGAGCGGTGCGCATTCGGTGATGCCGTAGCCCTGTGTCAGACGGATGCCGATGGCGTCAAAGAATTTTCCCATTTCGGGATTCATCGGTGCGCCGCCGCAGACGATGCGGTCGAGCCGTCCGCCGAAGCTTTTGTGGATCTCGGCAAACAACGTGCCGCGCATATCGACACCGACCCGCCGCGCGGTATTTGATGCCGCCATCGCCAGTTTTATTTTCTGCTCCATGCCCTTTTTGCGGACGGTCTCCATGATTTTTTTATAGAATGTGGAAACAAACAGAGGAACCAGAATCATGACCGTCGGCTGATATTCCTGCATACTGCGCAGAACGGTCTTCAGGCTTTCGTTGATGCAGATGGTCGCGCCGACCAGAAGCGGTGTCAGATAGGTGCAGGTCATTTCATAGGTGTGGTGAATGGGCAGAACAGACACCAGCACGTCGTCCCGCACCACGTCGATCATCCGATAACTGGAATTGACTGCCGTCGTGATGTTCTTCTGCGACAGCATGACACCTTTTGACGTTCCGGTCGTTCCGGAGGTGTACAGAAGCACTGCGGGTTTGTCCATATCGAGTTTATAGGAAGTAAACCGGTGATACCCGGCGTTGAGCAGTGCCGTGCCGCGCCGAACCAATGCTTCAAACGGGACAAACTGCTCCGTTACCGGTGCATCCGCACCGGTCTGGTCGGGATACGGGAAAAATTCTTTGGAAATCTCCGCATAACCGACGACATCCGGAAGTTCTCCCGCCAGCCGTCGGAACATCTCCGTGAAATGCGCGGAATGCACGACGTACCGGACGTGTGCGCGGCGGATGAAATTCGCAATTTCCCCCTCTGCCAGCTCCCGGTCGAGCGGAACGATCATACCGCCGCCGTTTGCCGCGGCAAGATAGGTCACGACCCATTCCGGCGATGATTCGCCGATGACGGCGATGGGGGATTCCCCGACGCCCAGCTCCGCAAAGGTGCTTCCCACGCAGTCCACCATCCGGTCAAAGACCTTATAGGACACCGACATATCGTGGCGGTTCCGCTTGAAGCGCAGATACGGCTTCTCGCCGAACAGCGAAGCGCCGATCTTCACCAGATTGGACAGATCCGCCGCCGCATACTGCCGCTCGGGCGGATATCCCGTTTTCTGTACGGGAGAATTGACTTTTACACTGATTTTCATATCCCTGTTGGTTCCTTTGATTTACGTTGTTTCATTGGCGGAAACAATAAATTCCGCGGAAAACAGTGCCATTTCCTCCGTGACGGTGTAATAATAATTGCTCGACCCGTAGCCGATGGAAGAGGAGACACCGGCTGAATAATCGCCGATGCCGAGCGCATCGTGGATGGAATTGATATTTGTCACTGTGATATTTTCGTCATAAGCTTTCAGCATAATGAGGAAGAAATACGAAAATGACGAGTAATCCAGCTCCTCGATATCTGGGTCGAAATACAGCGCAAGCTCCGCGCGGCGGACATAACCCGTGACAGGGTCTGCCGCCATCGTCAGATACAGCCGGTCGGAAATCTGCGTCACGGTGGTGTCGGCATCCAGATTTTCGGTCACGGTCAGCGCACCGAAATCCTCGACGACCAGCTCATTGATCTCCATGAGATACGCCTGTGAGGACATCAGAATCGCCTCCGATGCGCATCCTGTACACAACAGCAGAACCGTCGCCAGAAGAACCGCAGTCACACGCAAAGCCGCAGGGAAATTCTGCATCTGCTTCATATCCATGTCAGGGCATGATGCGGACAGCGGAAAGAACGCCGTCCGGGAAGGCTTCTCCGAGTGCCTTTTCCGTGGTGACGGGGGTCACGAACGCAAGTGTGCCGTTGTCATCGTCCGCTGCGGTCAGAATCTCCGCATCCGGATACGCCGCGCGTACCCCGGCAACAGCCGCACCCCGGGATTCCGCTTTCATTCTGACAAGGAACGCATACGGCAGAGTTTCGGTCTGGCAGAGCTCATCAGCACCAGCCGTTTTCCAGCCGGGAACGAAAATTTCCGCGTCCTTGTGCGACAGGATGTCAATGATGTCGGCAACGACCGCACTTGCCGTCGGCAGATTGCCCGCGCCGCGGCCGTAGAACATGACATCCCCCACCGCGTTGCCGCGGACAAGAATGCTGTTGAACACATCGTCCACGCCCGCAAGCGGATTGTCGTGCGCGATCACATGAGGTGCAACGAGCATATAAACGGGAGAATCGGGGTCGTCCGGGTCACAAAGACCGGTTCTGCCGATGAGCTTGATGACACCGCCGTACATTTCTGCCGCCGCAACATCATCAAGGGTGATCTTCGTGATGCCCTCGGTATGGATATCCGCGGGAGAGAACGATTTTCCGAATGCGAGTGCCGACAGAATGCAGATCTTCCGGCACGCATCCAGACCCTCGACATCTGCCGCGGGATTGCGTTCCGCATACCCCTTTGCCTGTGCTTCGGCAAGCGCTTCCTCAAAGGACTTGCCCGCACGGATCATCTGGGTCAGAATATAATTCGTCGTACCGTTGAGAATGCCGTCCACCTCGTAAAGCGCATTTGCCGCAAGGCAGGAGCTCATCGGACGGATGACGGGAATGCCGCCGCCGACGCTTGCTTCAAACAGGTAACGCACATGGTGTTCCCGCGCAATTTCCAGCAGCTCCGCACCAAACGTGGCAACGACCTCCTTGTTGGAGGTGACAACGTGCTTTCCTGCTTCGAGTGCCGCACGGGAATAGTCGTATGCCGGGTGTGCGCCGCCCATCATTTCCGCGACGACCGTGACCTCTGGGTCGGACAGAATGATGTTCATGTCGTGAACGACACGGTCGCCGAGCGGATGATTGGGAAATTCCCGCAGATCGAGAATATATTTGATGTTGATATGCTCACCGGTCTTGCGTGCAATGGTATCGTTGTTTTTCGTAATGACGTCAGCGACACCGCCGCCGACCACGCCGAAGCCGAGAATGGCAATGTTTGTCATGGGGGTTCTCCTTTATGGGGTTATGTGGAAATTTATATGGAGATTCCGCATGATACGGAATCATGATAACATAGAAATCTAAATTGAAACGAAACTTGCCGCCGTGCAGCACCCGGTTTCGCAAGAAAGTTTCATGAAAACCAAGGTCAGTGCACGGTTGCCATACTTCATATATTCAAAATATACAAAAAGAAAGGCGCAGAGTACCCTTTCTCCGCTGTATGTCAGAGATCCCTGCGTCCTTCGATTGCCCGGAAAAGTGTGACTTCATCCGCGTAATCAATGTCCCCGCCGACGGGAACGCCGTATGCAAGACGGCTGATGCGGATGCCGAGCGGCTTTATGAGTTTTGATAGATAGACTGCCGTCGTTTCGCCCTCGATGGTGGGGTTCGTCGCCAGCAGGATTTCCTTGACTTCACCGTCGGTCAGACGGGCGATGAGTTCCCGGATGGTCAGCTGTTCGGGGCCGATGCCGTCCATGGGGGACAGTGTCCCGTGCAGGACATGGTACAGACCGTTGTACTCCTTGACCCGCTCCAGCGCCATAACGGCTTTGGGGTCTTCGACCACGCAGAGCATGGAACGGTCGCGTTTCGGGTCGGAACAGACGGAGCAGACTTCCGTGTCGCTTAAATTCTGACAGACCTTGCAGCGGACGACCTTGTGCTTGGCATCCAGAATCGCCTGCGCAAATGCGCCTGCCTCCTCCTCCGTCCCCTCAAGAACGGAAAATGCCAGCCGTACCGCCGTTTTGTGCCCGATGCCGGGCAGATGCTCGAACTGCTCGATGAGCTTTTCAAGCGGGAGAATGTATCCCGGCATGAAACTCAGAACAGACCGGGCATGGAAATGCCGCCGGTGATCTTGGACATTTCCTCGGTGTTGACGTCTTCGACCTTCTTGATGGCTTCGTTGATGCCTGCGGTCAGAACGTCGGTCAGGGTCTCGATATCGTCGGGATCCACGATCTCCGGCTTGATGTCGATGTTCATGATCTCTTTCTTGCCGTTGATCTTGATGGTGACAACACCGCCGCCGGCGGAAATTTCATATTCCTTTGCATCAAGCTGCTCCTGCAGTGCGGTCATATCCTCCTGCATCTGCTGTGCCTGACGGATCATTGCGTTCATGTTCTGGGCTCCGCCGCCCACGCCCTTCGGTACTCTTGCTTTCATTGGTATAAATCCTTTCTTTTCCGTGCGGGAAGCTGTATGATGCCGCCCGTCCGGGTTTTGCTGATAATATTGGAATGAATTTTGATATTTTTGACACAGGCAACGAGCCGTGTTGATATAATCGGCTGTTCCTGTAAAACACAGTAATTATCCGTCGTTTTCCTCCGACGAGAGTCCCGCACTTTCGATGATCTCGTCGATCATTTCATAGCCGTCGGTCTTCTTTGCTTCCGCATTTTCGATTACAAGATCAGCTTCCGTATACTTTCTGTCCTGCGAAACGACGTTCAGAACGGACAGAAGCTGTGTGATGTTCTCCTTTTTTGCCGTTACCAGAGCGGCGGTGAATGCGTTTGCGGCACGGATGTAGAATTTTCCGTCGTCGGCACAGGTGTACGCCTTGCACTCCCGCAGAAACGATACCGTCATCGGATTGTGCTTTTCCAGCCGGCTCATGACCTGCTGCCACGCGCCAAACGCGCGAAGCGTTTTCTTTGCGCTCTGCGCTGGTGCGGCTTCCGCCGGTTTCGGTGATGTCTGCCTTCTCCCCTGACCGGATGCCGGGGATGCGGCTTCTGCCGGCGGGGGAACATCGTCCCACGGGGGCGGCACGTCATCGGGCGGCGGGGGCGCACCGTAGTCCTCTGTTACAGAAACGGTGGGGGATGCGACCTCTTCCGTCGGCTGTACATTCTGGACAGCACGGGGTGTGGTCTCTGTGACCGGTATTGCCGTCTGTGCCGGGATGCCCGATGCGATCGCTTCTTCCAGGGACGACAGCCGTGCCAGAACCGCATCGTTTGCAGTATCAAGAGAGCTGTCGCACAGGCGGACAAGCGCCATTTCCACGGTGATGCGGGCGGGTGCGGTGTTCCGCTGTAAGACCGCCAGTGTTTCGTCCAGAACACGGGTGTGATAGAGAAGCGTTCCGAGCGGGAATTTTTTGGAAAGATCCATCGGCAGTGCGCGTTGTTTTTCCGTTAAGTCAAGCAGAGGTGCGGAATCCGCAACCGTTCTGCACACCAGCATATCGCGGTAAAAGGAAATGAGCGACTGCCAGAACACGCCGATGTCGCGCGCTTCGCGGTACAACCTGTCCACAATGCCGAACACGGCGGCAATGTCGTGTCTTGCAACGGCATCCGCCACGGCGGCGGTCTCCTCAATGGGGGACGTTCCGAGCAGAGATGCGGCGGCGGCAGTGTCGATGGGTCTGCCGTCCGTTGATGCGGCACCGGCGCACAATTCGAGCATACCGATGGCATCGCGCATACCGCCCGCAGACAGCTTTGCGATGAGATGAAGCGCATCGTCCTCAATGGAAATCCCCTCGCTGTCCGCAATGGTGCGCAGACGGGAAACGATGACGTGGGACTCGATGCGGCGGAAATCGTACCGCTGACAGCGCGACAGGATGGTCGCGGGAATCTTGTGCATTTCGGTGGTCGCTAAAATGAACACGATGTGCTCCGGCGGCTCTTCCAACGTTTTCAGAAGCGCATTGAATGCCGATGTGGACAGCATATGCACCTCGTCGATGATGAACACGCGCTTTTTGCATTCCGTCGGCGCATAGGCAACGTCGTCGCGGATGTCGCGGATGTTGTCAACGCCGTTGTTGGATGCGGCGTCCATCTCAATGACATCGGTGATGGCACCCGACAGAATGCCGCGGCAGGTCTCACACACACCGCACGGAGAACCGTTCTGCGGATTTTCGCAGTTGAGTGCACGGGCAAGAAGCTTCGCGCACGTCGTTTTGCCCGTTCCTCTCGAACCGCAGAACAGATAGGCGTGCGACGTCTTCGCGTTTGCGACCTGATACCGGAGAATGGACGTGATATGCTCCTGTCCGCAGACATCGTCAAATGTCATCGGACGCCATTTTCTGTATAATGTCTGGTGCATACCGAACCTCCTCCGTGTACTCGCTTGCAAAACCAAGTCCTGTAAGCGATAAAGCAAGATACAAAGGAAGACCATACACCCAAAATTCGATCTTACCCCATGTGCGCACCTGCAGAAACGGCCTCGGAACAGGCACCCTTGCAACACACCGGAACTTCTGCTTACTGCTGCTTGGTTCCCCACCTGACATGGTTCACAGCATCCGATTGCGCAAGACCCGTTCGTCATTGACAATACTCTTGCAGAGCAGACCACACGAGCCAAAACCTTATAAAAGGAAACCACCCCTGCTATAGCGGATTGCAGGTACAAGGCACCGCTGACGCCCCGGCTGGTATGGCCTTACTTCATATCTTGCTTTTAATATTATACCAGATAATTGCGTTTTTTGCAAGAGGAAATCCGCATTTTTCATAAAATTCACACATCGCTAACAATTATTTGCCGAAACCTCTTTCAAAATTGCGTATTATGTGGTATAATATAGGAGAGAATTCAGAGAAAATCAGGAGGATGACAGACAATGGAACCGATTTTTTCGTTTGAAACGGAAAATACCGCCGAAACGGAGAACGCAGGGCGGGAATTTGCACGGTATCTTCTGGCAGAGGAACCGGGCGGCGCGTTCACCGCGATGTACGGCGACCTCGGTGCCGGGAAGACCGCGTTCGTGCGCGGCGTGGCGGAGATCATCGCCCCCGCATCCCACGTCCAGAGTCCGACCTACACCATCGTCAACGAGTATCACGGAACAAACGGACTTCTGTTCCATTTTGACCTCTACCGCATCGACGATGAGGATTCGCTTGATTCCATCGGGTATTGGGATTACCTCGACCGCGGCGGCTACTGCTTTGCCGAATGGTGTGAAAAGATCCCTTATGCCCTGCCGGATACGCACTACCGTCTGACGATCAAAAAAGACCCCACCGACGAAAACCGGCGAACCATTACGATAAACAAGGAAACAGTCTGAAAATAAATGTTCAGACCGTATTTTGTGGCTTGCGCCACATTCCAAATAAGAGAGGAAATCACTTTCGCGCAGCAAAAGTGATGGTCATAATTATGAAAATACTCGCAATCGACACCACCGCACAGACGGCGGCCGCCGCGCTGACGGATGGCACAAAGCCGCTCGGTCTTGCCGTGCAGAACGGAACGCTGGCCCACTCCGAGACCATGCTGAACATGGTCGAAAACGTGCTTGCCAACGCCCGTACCGCGGTCTCTGACATCGACCTGTTTGCGGTCTCCGCAGGCCCCGGCTCCTTTACCGGCGTGCGCATCGGCGTTTCCATCATCAAAGGACTGGCGTTCGGCCGGAACATCCCGTGCGTTCCCGTCTCCACGCTTGAGGCACTTTCGGAAAATCTGCGCCCGACGGCAGTCACCGGGTTGACGGCAGTCAACGTTGGCTCACCCTTTTACGCCTGCCCGGTCATGGACGCGCGCCGCTCCCAGCTTTATACCGCGCTGTTTTTATACGAAACAGCATCCGACGGCACGGTCACGCGCACTCGGATAACAGAGGACAATATGCTTTCCGCAGAACAGCTTGCCGCACGACTTGCACCGCTTCCTCACCCTGTATATTTTGTCGGTGAGGGATGCCGCGTGACGGAAAAGGAGATTCATCTTCCGCACTGCAAAGAGGTGCCGGAGATCATCCGGTATCAGTCCGGCTATTCCGTTGCCATGACGGCAAAACGCATTTATGACGAAGCAGCGGACAAGACCGTATTCACCGATCTTCTGCTGAAACCGACCTATCTGCGTCCGTCCCAGGCGGAACGCGAAAGAAATGGAGATGTCTGAAAACAAATTTTCAGATGTGTTTTGGGACTTTCGCAGTCTTGCAACTGCGAGTTTGTGCATACACAAAACCAATCCAAATTCCACATGAAAGGAAACTTTCGCTTCGCGAAAGTCATGAATTTATATGAATCTTCACATTACCCACGACATCCACACCCACAACGTCTTCTCTGCCTGCTGCTCCGACCGTGCGGCATCCACAAAGGCGTATCTCGAAAAAGAAGCGGCGCTCGGTATGACCGTCTTCGGGCTGTCCAACCATCTCTGGGACGAACGGGTTCCCGGCGCTTCCTACTGGTATAAAAACCAGACCATCCTGAAAGCCGAAGAAGCGAAAAACGCATTTCGCGATGCGCCCGCCGGTCTTTCCGTTCTGTTCGGTGCGGAAACCGAATATTACGCCTGCAAGGACATTCTCGGAATGTCCCCGGAGGGTGCTTCGCACTTTGACTATCTGCTCATCCCGCACTCCCATCTGCATATGCGGAACGAGGTTATGGCAGACTTCCCGGAAATTCTGGAAGCCCGCGCCGCTGTCCGAAAAAAACTCGCCGAGACATTTCCCGATTTCCCCGAAAAGAATCTCGATGCGATGGCGGCGACATTGAAAGAAGCCGATCTTCTGAAGATCTTCCCCGACCTTGCGCCCGACATCAAAGCCTACACCAACGCGGCAAACGTGGACACATTCCGCTCCCTGCTGGCAAATCCCACGCTGGAAGTGCTCGCAAAACAGCTTCCGGTCAGCATCGCGCATTCGTTCTCGCCCTGCGGCGTGCCGCACGCGATGAAAAACGACTATCTGCGCGCCATTTCCGATGACGATGCACGGGAATGCTATGAAAAAGCAGCGACGATGGGCATTTATATTGAACTGAACGTCGGCGCCATCACGGAGGTGTCGTTTGACTTCTCCGACAACCGTCTGATCGAGCTGTACCGCATCGCAAAGGATGCCGGATGCCGCTTCACGTTCGGCACGGACTCCCATTCCGTGGACGGTCTTGCGCTGATCTCCCATGCCGATGGCATCGCGGCGGTGCTCGGTCTTACAAAGGACGACATTGCGCCGTTTATGCAGTGTGCGGTCTGCTGAAATACATCAATCACATTTTCCCCAAAGGAGTATTAAAATAAATGAACGATCTGAAACTTGCCATTGCCTGTGACCACGGCGGATACGAACTGAAAAAAGAGATTCTTGCCTATCTTGACAAAGCGGGCATTGCCTATGAGGACTTCGGCTGTGATTCCACCGCCAGCGTCAATTATCCCGTATACGCATCCAAGGTCTGTAAATCCATTCAGTCGGGCGACTGCACGCGCGGCATTCTCGTCTGCGGAACGGGCATTGGCATGAGCATGGCGGCAAATAAATTCAAGGGCATTCGTGCGGCGTGCTGTTCCGACACGTTTTCCGCGCGCATGACCCGGATGCACAACGATGCAAACGTCCTGTGTCTGGGCGGCCGTGTCGTCGGTGCGAGTCTGGCGCTCGACATGGTAAAGCTGTTCATCGAAACGGAATTTGAGGGCGGCGGCCGTCACACCGAACGGCTTGCGCTGATTGCGGAGATCGAAAACGAACAGTAAGACTCCCCCCGTCATCCTTTCCCTCACCCAACATTCTGACCGCATCCCGGCGGCGGCAGAATGGTTTTCCGACAAATGGAACATTCCCGTATCGGCATATCTTGACAGCATGACGGATGCGCTGACGTCCCGGGACGGCGTTCCCGCATGGTTCATTGCCGTGGAAAAAGAGGAAATCGTCGGCGGCATCGGCATCATCGGTAACGATTTTCACGACCGTCCCGACCTTGCGCCGAATGTCTGTGCCGTTTATGTCTGCCCGGAATCCCGCGGTATGGGTCTGGCAGGACGTCTGCTCGATACGGTATGCGCCCATGCCGGAGAACACGGCATCCGCACCCTGTATCTTGTCACCGACCATGTGGGCTTTTATGAGCGGTACGGATGGCAGTATCTCTACCCCGTCAACACATCGGACGGTCTTTCCCGGATGTATTGCAAACAAACAGAAAACCCCTGAATCTTCCGAACGGAGGAAGTTTGAATATAAATTTTCAATCGTGTTTTGTGGCTTACGCCACAATTCCACAAGAAAGGAAACTTTCGCTTCGCGAAAGTCATGGTTAATATAATGAAACCCATCAGAATCATGAGCTTCAATCTCTGGTGCGGCGGCGTCACGCCCGAACGCACCGCAAAGGTCTTTTCGGCGATCGCGGACTGCGACCCCGACATTCTTGGCGTGCAGGAAGCGACACCCCTGTGGATGAATCTGCTCCGCGAGCAGCTCCCAGGTTATCATGCTGTCGGACATGGCCGTGAGGGCGGCGACAAGGGCGAATACAGCGCCATCTTTGTCCGCGCAGACCGTTTTGACGTCCTCGATGAGGGCACAAAGTGGCTGACTGCCACGCCCGATGTCTTCTCTTATGTAGAGGACAGTCTCTGCCCGCGTGTCTTTACTTATGCAAAATTGCACGACAAGGACAATAACCGCGACCTGTACCACATCAACACCCACCTTGACCACGGCAAGGACGAAGTGCGGCTGTTGCAGGCGCATTATCTTGACAAGTTTATCAACACCCTTGATCTCCCCGTCACCGTGACCGGCGACTTCAACTGCGATGAGGGCACAAGCACGACGTATAAATTCTTCACCTCCGGCAAGATCGCGGATTCCAAGTTCCTTGCAAAGGACACCGTTTCCGCGCCCACGTTCCACGGCTACAAAAATCTGGAAATCATCATCGACTTCTGCTTTGTCAGCCGCGATGCCTATACCGTTGACAGCTACCGTGTCATCGACACGCTCTACGACGGCGAACACCCCTCCGACCACAACCCCGTACTGGTAACACTGACGCCCAATGCCTGAACAGAAATCCACACAAAGTCCCCAGGAGGACGCCGCACCCGGCGTCTCTATGTCCCCCGCATCCGAAAAAAATGCCCCGTGCGCATCTGCTCTGCCCACGGGAAAACAGCGCAACATCGTGCTCATCGGGATGCCGGGGGTCGGTAAAACCACCATTGCCAAACGGCTCATGCGCGCCGCCGATATGGAATTTCTCGATACCGACCGTGTCATTGAAGCCCAGTGCGGTAAAAAAATTTCCGAGCTTGTCGCCGAAAACGGCGCGGAGGGCTTCATTTCCCTTGAAAACCGCATCTGCGCCGGAATCGACACCGACAACTGCGTCATTGCGACCGGCGGCTCCGTTGTCTACGGGGAGGATGCCATGCGGCATCTATCGGAAATCGGAACCGTCGTCTATCTGAAGCTGGCGTTTCCGCTCCTCAAAAAGCGGCTCGATACCTCGCTTGCCGAGCGCGGTGTCGTCCTGCGCCACGGACAGACCTTTTACGATTTATACCGGGAACGGGTTCCGCTGTACGAAAAATACGCCGACATCGTCATCGACGAGCGCACCTGCTACCCGACCCAGACTGCCGAGCGTGTTTACCGCGCCCTGCGCCGCTTCGGCTTCTTCCGCGGAAAAGCGGTCTCTTTTCTTCCGCACCGCGCGCTGTTCTCCCAGAATGCGCAGGACGATGCGGCATCCACAGATGTTCCATCTGGTCCCGATTCCCGGAAAAAAATGCGTTTTTCGCACGCGGAGAAAACGAAAGCCGCACGCAGGCAGAAGAAAAATTGATAGGATGGTTTAGAGAACGCCCGGAGTCTGATGCTTCGGGCGTTTTTGTTTGATTTCATCCAAACACACTCTTCAAAAACCGTGCCGTGTACGCATCCAGCGCCCGGAAATCCATTGCGGAAATATAGTAGGTTTCCAGCGCATCATGCACATTTCCGGCAGAAGCAAGTGCTTCATATGCGCCATCCAGCAAAGCAGTTTCGCACTTTGCCGCGAACCGCAGCTTTTCCCGGTTTTCTCCGAGCCGGGCGGAATCATAGAACCGCGTGGCGTTCAGGTGCTCCGCATCTTCTCTGACAGCGCCAAACCGGTCCGCCAGATACACAGTATCGCATCCGGGCAGATAAATTCCCTCCGTCTCAGAGGGAAGCAGGGGGTCTGCATACCGCACATACGACACCCCGCGTTCTTTGGCAGCTGTGACCAGCGCGGACAGAAATCCTGCGGCAATGCCGTTTTTATCCCCGACCGAAATGAGGTGCGCGGCGCTGTTTTCGGCACTCGGCAGATGGACGTACCCCTGCGTGCTGTTTGCCGTTGCAAAGCGCGTTTCCGCACGGACGGTCTCCGTTTTTTCAGTCGGACACAGACGGACGATGCGCTGTGCCGCACGCGCGGCTTTTTCGGGAAGAAATGCCCCATCCAGCAAGCCCCGGCGGACCTGCCGCATCTCCCCTGCGGCGCGCAGATACCGTGCGGCACGGGCATGATGCGATGCGTTTTCTCCGGATAATGCCCGAATCTCTGTTGTATGTTCCCGTAAAACCCCCGCATCAAAAAACATACCGAGATTCAGAATCTCTTCCACCGCACCCGGATATTTCGGGTCGACCATATGCGGCGCGGTTCCGTCGAGCAGCGCCACCCCCAGCTCCGGGATCCGCACACCGTCCAGCGACCGCGTGTCGGAGGAGCAGTAGAACCGCTCGGTTTTGTAGCCGCGTTTTTCCGCCGCATCCGCTGTTTTGCGCAGGAAACCGGATTTTCCCGTTCCGGGGCCGCCTTTCAGGATGTATATCTTGTTCCATTCGCCGCTTGCGGCATCGAACAGCTCGGAAAAGGAGGAAACAAAGCCGGCGGCGGTGTTTGCGGCGGCAAAATAAGCATCGCGTGTGTTTGTCATGAGAACATCGTTCCTTCCGTCTGGAAATTTGGTTTTCAGAACCATCATATGCCCGGGCGGCGGTGTGCGTGCCTGTCTTGGGGACAGTTTCCGTTCTTCTCTTCGGTTCACAATTTATTTACAATTCAGTTTCTTCCATTCTCTTGCAAAATACGGCGGAATGTGGTATAATATTTAGGATTTCGGACATCACTTTCTGATTTGATCAGGCGATGCTGACAAATTGTGCCGCATCGGATGGGACACGAAATTATCCCCAAATATCAGGACAGTCCTCTGCGAAGCTCTGCACGAATGTCCGCAGTCATAATAAGGAGAAGTTTATCATGGATATGATCAAGGCTTTTACCAATGAGCAGCTGAAGAAGGAAGTCCCGGTGATCAACATCGGTGACACCGTCCGTATTCACAACAAGATCAAGGAAGGTACGAGAGAAAGAATTCAGATGTTTGAAGGCACCGTCATCGCAAAGAAGAACGGCGGCATCTCCGAAACCTTCACCGTCAGACGCATCGCTTACGGCGTAGGCGTTGAAAAGACGTTCCCCATCCACAGCCCGAACGTTGTCAAGGTTGACATCATCCGTTCCGGTAAGGTCAGACGCGCAAAGCTGTACTATGTCCGCGACAGAGTCGGCAAGGCTGCGAAGATCAAGGAAAACATCTGATACGTACTGCATACGTATTGAAAACACGACAAACGACCCTGTGTCACGGAAACGACCTCCGTATCATGGGGTTTTTTGTTATCATAAAGGAAATAGTATGACTTTAGGTGAAAAGATCCGGCACCGCCGGAAACAGCTCGGCATGACGCAGGCGGATCTGTCGGGGGAATACATCACGCGCAACATGATCAGCCGTCTGGAAACCGGAGACATCGGGCCATCGCTTGACACCCTGCGGTACCTCGCGGACAGACTTTCGGTTCCCGCAGGATATTTTCTGACAGAGGAAGACGACCTGACCGCCTTTCTCCGCCCCGCCGCGACAAAAGAAGCCCGCGCCCTGATGGAGAGCGGAAAATGGAACGATGCTTATGAGCTTTTCGCCCGAAACGGCATGGACGGTGACAAAACCGACAACGAATGTGCGATGCTCCTGTGCGACTGCGCCGTTCACATAGGGCAGAACGCTTATGCCGCAGGCGACACGACCGGCGCGAATCTCTGGTTTGACCGCGCACTGTCTTACGCCGAAATGACGTCGTACCATACCGAGGTTCCGCTCGGCACAGCACTGCTCTATAAAGCTCTGCTTGCCGAAATGACCGGGGAAACGCCGGTGCCGTATCTGGAAACCTACGTCTCCTCCCTCGGACGCGCGG
This sequence comes from Clostridia bacterium, assembly GCA_017481495.1. GTDB lineage: Bacteria > Bacillota > Clostridia > Oscillospirales > CAG-272 > RGIG3925. Next base: position 938 of record JAFUPC010000049.1, on the reverse strand, counting down.
TCGATGTGGAGCGGTATCTGCTTCTGCGGTTCTTCTACGACATGGAACACGGGGATACCGACCGCGCCGCGCGCGCCGCTTCCATTCTGGAAATCGAAAACCCGCTTTATAAAACGCTCATCCCCGTCTGGCAGAAAGCCGCCGCGGGCGAAAGCGCCGCCGCAAGAGAGCTTCTGATGCGGGTATTTTCCGAGGAGATGCGGCCATATGTGGAAAACGACCCGATTCTTGCATACCGCTGTGTGAAGAAAATGGAACAGCTTTCCGCCGCCCTTGACGACTACAAAACCGCATACGAATACGCCGCAAAACGCGCACAGCTGGAAAAGCGGTATCACATCCAATAAGAGAGGATTTTTATGTCAAACAATACTACCGGAATTTTCCGCCGCGCGGAGCTGCTCCTGCCGCGTGACACCACCCCCGCCGCAATGCAAAAATGGAGCGTCGTCGCCTGTGACCAATACACAAGCGAGCCGGACTACTGGGAAAGCGTGGAAGCCGCCGTCGGCGATGCGCCCTCTACCCTGCGCATCACGTATCCCGAGCTGTACCTGTCCGCCGATGACAAGGAAGCGCGCATCCGGCGCATCACATCCGTCATGCGGGAATACGAAGAGCAGATGCTGACCGTTCTCCCGGAAACCATGATCTATGTCGAACGCACGATGAAGAACGGCACGGTCCGTCACGGCATTGTCGGCGCATTCGACCTTGACGCATACAGCTACGAAAAGGGCGTTCCCTCTCCCATCCGCGCAACGGAGGGGACGGTTCTGTCCCGCATTCCGCCGCGCGTGCAGATCCGCCGCGATGCGACGCTGGAAACCCCGCACGTCATGATTTTAACGGACGACCGTGAAAACCGCCTGTTCTCCGCCGCCGCAAAAGCAAAGGAGGAGGGCGCACCCATCTACGACTTCGACCTGATGCAGAAC
>JAFUPC010000048.1 GCA_017481495.1 Clostridia bacterium | reverse complement strand
TCCTGCGACATTCCGCTTTTCCGGCCGACATAAATGCCGTCCCATGCGCCGCCGTCGAGACTGATGTTGTTGCCGGACGACAAATCAAAATCCCAGAACGGACCGAAGACCATCTTCTCCCCCGGCTTTTTGTGCATATAAAAGGACGACCACCCGGCATCAATGTTCTTGAAAAATTCCTCCAAGAGATACCCATCCACAAAGGAATCAAGGTCTGCAAGGGCGTCCAAGGCTTCTTTGTCCCCCGCCATGATGGCATCGTGGACGTCGCCGATGTAGCCGATGATGTAGCGCCGCTGTTTTTCGTTTAAGATGTCGCTTTTGATTTCAAACGGCTGACCATCGATGTAGAACCGGTTCGGCTCCTCCGCGTATTCGTCCAGCTCCACCAAAAATCCGGCATCCTCCGCTTCGGGGTCGGAAAGCGTTTCCGTGCCGATGTCCACCCGCGCGGCATCGACCTCGATCTGCTCCGCAAGCAGATAGACCCCGCGGTATTCGCCGTTTAGGTACAGTGCGACGTGGGTCGCGTTGTTGTTGTAGCCGATGCCCTCCAGACGGTTTGCAAGGTCGATTGCCAGATAATTGCGGAGCATGGAGCGGTCGGCGTGGTTTGCCATTAAGATCCACGAACGGTGCTCGTCTGTACCCAGCCCCATGAGATTCTGCTTGCGCTCGAACTTCAGCCGGTAGGATTTCTTCGGATATTCCCACGTTCCGTTGCCGCGGCCGCGGATCTCCGCCGTCACGCCGCTCAATTCGTAATCGACGGAGCCGGTATTGCACATAGAAACAACAGCACCCATGTACTCGTCCTTGGAGGTGACATCCCGCCCCGTTGCGGTCGTGATGCTGATGATGGGCAGCTCCTGCCTGTCAAATGCGAAATTGGCAACGTAGACCGCGTTTTCCGTGCCGAAGACATCCGTGCGGGTCGGCTCGGGATTCCCGTCGCTCCATCCCGTGAAGACATATCCCGTTTTCGGCGTGACGGTGACCGCCATTTTGGTCGTCTCTCCCGTCGCCCCATGCTGGGAACGCCATCCGTCGATGGTTCCGCCGCCGGTTTTGCAGATCTCGTATTTGATCGTGATTTTGTCGGAATAGGAGGATACTGGTGTGTCGGTGTCCGGGGACACTGCATCAGAATTGACCGCCTGCGTCTCCGTGCAGGAGCACAGACCGGTGCAGAAAAGGAGTGTGCAGAGGATGCACACTGTGAGGATGTGATTCCATCGGTATCTGCGCATAAGGAACCCCCTTGGAGGATGTTGGGTTATTGGTAGAATCTTTGCTTTTGATTGGAATACCCCGTATCGTGTAGGCATCCCAGTTTCGCGAAGCGAAACCATTATGCCGCTCCTACTATATTGTTTCAGTGAAAACTTTACTTTTGCAGGGATACGGTATTACACGACACGAGGTGCCTCGTCCCTTAAGTTGTTATTGACAATTCCATTGTCATTGACACGACACGGAGTGCACAGCCCGTCAAGTCGACAATATTCCTCATCAGAAAAATCTGCCGTCAGACTTATTTTTCGATCTTAAACGTGGTTCCCTGCGGCGTATCGATCAGTGTCACGCCTTTTGCAAGCAGTTCACCCCGGATCTCATCCGCGCGGGCGAAGTTTTTGGCTTTCTTTGCGGCGATGCGTTCGTCGATGGCGGCGTAGACCTCTGCAACGAACGGATCCTTCATCGCTTCTTCGCGCTCCGCCTTGGCTTTTGCTTCGGCTTCGGCTTTTTCCTTTGCGATCGCTTCGCGCTTCCGTGCGGCGGCTTCAAGCAGACCGAGGGAGAGGACGGTGTCGAACTTTTCAAAGAGCCACAGCTTGTCCGTGTCGGAAATCTTCGCCTTGATGACGTCGTAGAGAGCGGTGACTGCCATTGCGGTGTTCAGGTCGTTGTCCATTGCGTCGGAGAACGCATCGAGATATTTCTTGCAAGCATCCGGATTTGCGTTTCCGCCCGGCGTGAGTGCGGCGATCTTATCGACGAGCTTGTCGTAGGACACGCGCGCGTTGTCAAGGCCTTCCCAGGAGAAGACGAGTGCCTTTCTGTAATGGGACTGCAGGCAGAAGAAACGGTACACGAGCGGGTCGTAGCCCTTTTCCTCCAGCAGCGAAACGGTCAGAAATTCGCCCTTGGACTTGGACATCTTGCCGTCGTTTGTGTTGAGGTGCAGAACGTGGAACCACTGGGAACACCATTTGTGTCCGAGATACGCTTCCGACTGCGCAATTTCGTTCGTGTGATGCGGGAACGCATTGTCGATGCCGCCGCAGTGCAAATCGAGATATTCGCCGAGGGTATTCAGAGAGATCGCGGAGCATTCGATATGCCAGCCGGGATAACCGACACCCCACGGGCTGTCCCATTTCAGCTCCTGGTCGTCAAACTTGGATTTGGTGAACCACAGAACGAAGTCGCACTTGTTGCGCTTATTTCCGTCCTCTTCGACGCCCTCACGGACACCGACGGCGAGGTCTTCCTGGTTCTGCTTGTTGAACACATAATATTCATCGAGCTTGGAGGTATCGAAATAGATATTTCCGCCCGCTTCATAAGCATACCCGGTATCGAGCAGTTTTGCGACCATTTCAATGAAGTGGTCGATATAAGAGGTCGCCGGAACGACGATCTCCGGGATGCGGATATTCAGCTTTTTGCAGTCCGCAAAGAACGCATCGGTATAATACTGCGCGATCTCCATGACGGTCTTGTGCTCGCGCTTCGCGCCTTTCAGCATTTTGTCTTCCCCGGTGTCGCCGTCGGAGGACAGATGACCGACGTCCGTGATGTTCATGGCGCGCTTGACGTCATATCCCGCATAGCCGAGATATTTTTCCAGCACATCCTCCATGATATAGGAACGCAGGTTGCCGATATGCGCAAAATGGTATACCGTCGGCCCGCAGGTGTACATCGTGACCTTGCCGGGCTCGTGGGTGATGAATTCGTCTTTGGAATGGGTTAAGGAATTATAGAGTTTCATAGATGGTTATGGGTACCTTTCGGGATGATTTAGTGAGGGAGAGGAATGGGGGGATGTCAATTTACAGGTGTTGATGGAGATATTATTTTGCGCTGTGCGATTCCAATTATTTTGTAGGGGAAGCGCATTTTCTTCCATAAATTGACCTTGCGCTCGTCACTCCCCCCGCTCCTCCTTGAGTCTTGCGATCTCTTCTTCCAGGCGGCGCATCTGTTCGCGCAGGCGGCAGAGCTCCTGGGAGACGGGGTCGGGGATGTGGACGTGGTCGAGGTTCTTGTTGGCGTCGCAGGCGACCTTTTCGTTTTTGCACCGGACGACCCGTGCGGGGATACCGACAGCGGTGCAGTCTTCGGGGATCGCTTCGAGAACCACGGCGCCGGCGGCGATCTTGGCATTGTCGCCGATCTTGAACGGGCCGAGAACCTTTGCGCCCGCGCCGACCATGACGTTGTTGCCGAGGGTCGGGTGACGTTTGCCGGTATCCTTGCCGGTACCGCCGAGCGTTACGCCCTGGTAGAGCGTACAGTTGTCGCCGATCTCCGCCGTTTCGCCGATGACGACACCCGAACCGTGGTCGATGAAGAAGCCTTTACCTATCGTCGCACCGGGGTGGATCTCAATGCCGGTGGCGGCGCGCGCCGCCTGGCTGACCGCACGCGCGGCAAAGGTGTGGCCGGATTTATACAGCTTGTGCGAGACCTTGTGCGCCAGCACCGCATGGAGACCGGAGTACAGAAGCAGCACTTCCAGGTCGCTCTTTGCCGCCGGGTCGCGTTCCCGCACGACACGCACCTCGTCCCGGATCTCTCTTGTCACGGCGGAAACCGCCGCGGCACCGGGAATCTCGTTTACATTCTTTTTTAAGAAATCCGCCGCCCAGCGCACCGTGTCACGGACGTCGTCGGCAAGCGAGAACTCGACATCGACATCAATGGTCAGAGGATTTCCGGGGGACGGTTTATTGATTTTCAGCATAGGATACTCTCCGTTAATCAAAGTTGTACGGGAACGGAATCTCCCAGATTCCATCCTTTTCGACAAAGTGGTGCTTTACGCCGATGTCATCCATACAGCAGCGGACGTGGAATGTTTTCCATGAGCCCGTGCCGTAGCCGCCGCCCGCATTGTTCGTCCAGAGCCAGTCGGGCGCACACCACAGAACCGCGCGGGGCTTGATTTTGAAATAGACCGGATAATCAACACCGTTCTGCCCGTGATGCGCCGCTTCGACAAAGTCTGCGTGCAGCTCTTCTTCCGAATAGCGTTCTGCCATCGCATTTCCTTCCTCGACGCCCATGTCGCCGAGAAACAGCACCCGCTGTCCCTCCAGTGTCATGCGAATGGCAACGGAGGAATTGTTGCCCGTGTTGACGGTGATGCTTTCATCGGGCTCGGTCAGAATGTCAAACACGACGTCGTCGAAGTCCAGACGGTCGCCCGCGTGGACGATGGTCTCGATGTCCCGGAACCTGTCGTGCAGGGCATCGTAGGCGTGCATGGTCTTCGCATCGCCCGGCTCATATGTTTCCTGATAGAACGTGGACGGAAAATTCAGATACAGTCGGTCAAGGGTAAAAGTATCGGACAGGCGGCGGAATGCTTCAAAGCAGACATCCACATGGTCGAGATGCGGATGGGTCAGAAACCAGCCGTCGATGTGGAGCTTCTCCCCATCGGGACACGCCGCCGCACGTCTTGCGAGCATCATGAACCCGTCGGTATCTCCGACCGTACCTCCGTCAATGCAGAACAGCTTTCCGCCCGCGGTGCGGATGACATATCCCATCATCTGTGTCGGCGTACAGGGCGCCATCTGGTATACCGCCGCACCCTTTGTGCGGATGTTGTCGTAATTGGCAGATAAGATCTGCGCGTTGGAGTTACACATGATGGAAATCTTCATCCTTTCCATATAAAATATACTATCTATTTAAGTATAGCATAAAACCGCAATAAAATCAAGGCTATTTTTGTATTTTTTCCGGATGCGGAGAAAAATCGGCGCGGGACTCTTGCATTGCGGGGGAAATGGGTGTATAATATTGGGGAATGGTTTGATTTTGAAGGAATGCTGTCAATTTTAGGGCGACGATGTTGCTTTTGCAAGAAAACACAACGAAACGTCATCATCGCCCGTATGTTGCCCGCATCTCCTCCCCTTCCATCCTATTCCACCACCCCCGAAAGGTTTCCGTTCCATGAAATCCTCGTACATTTTCTTTGCCCTGCTTGCCGCCGCGCTGTATGCGCTGAACGCGCCGTTTTCCAAGCTGCTGCTTTCGGACAGTACCATCGGCGCTTCGATGATGGCGGCGTTTCTGTATCTCGGTGCGGGCATCGGTCTGTGTTTCGTCCGTGTCCTGAATCCCAAGCGTGCGCCGCACACGCCCATCACAAAGAAAGAATTTCCGTATATCGCCGGAATGATTGTCCTCGACATCGCCGCGCCGATCCTGCTCATGCTGGGTCTGGAACGCTGTGATGCGGCAAGTGCTTCCCTGCTCAACAATTTTGAGATCGTCGCCACATCTGTTATCGCGCTGTGCATTTTCCGCGAAAAAATCTCCCGCCCGACATGGCTTGCCATCGCGCTTGTGACCGCTGCGAGTATGGTGCTCGGCATCGCCGGAAACGGCGGCGGAAACGGTGTCGGCACGGCGGGAGCGGTGACATCCGGAACAGGAGCGATGACATTCGGCACCGGTGCACTGTTCATTCTCGGCGCGTGTGTCTGCTGGGGATTTGAAAACAACTGCACGCGGTCGCTCTCCGCCCGTGACCCCGCGGAGACCACAATGATCAAAGGCCTCGGCTCCGGCACCGGCGCGCTGATCGTCGCCCTCATCTCCGGTGAATTCTTTCCCGCGCCGGGGAGCATTCTTCCCGTGCTTCTGCTCGGCTTTGTCGCTTACGGATTGAGCATCAACTTCTACATTCTCGCCCAACGCGGGCTCGGCGCGGCAAAAACCTCCGCATTCTACTCCGCCGCGCCATTTCTGGGAGTGCTGTTTTCGTTTCTGATCCTCGGTGAACGCCCCGCGGCACTTTTCTGGGTCGGCTGTGCCATGATGGCGGCAGCCGCAGGAATTCTGGTGTGGGACAGCAGGGAGTGAGGAACGGTTTATTGAAACAGAATATTTTTTCAGATGCAAAAGGATCTATGCCGCCGAACGTGGGACATGGATCCTTTTTTATATCTTTTATTGATTTCTGAGGGCTGATTCAACTTAAGGATGGAAACGTGCTTTCTCAAACTCTGTAGGGACGCCCATTGGGTGTCCGTTACCAAACGATATGCTGTCAATATCGTTCGAAAAAACATACCACAATGTTATTTTTTCATGATATTTCGACATCTTACCGCTATGTTACGGACGCCCAATGGGCGCTCCTACGGATATAGTGAACGCGATCTTTCTTAAGTTGACAGCATTGCCCCTCGCGGAAAGTTTATCGTGCGAACCTTTCTGCTTGTGTTCTTGCCAACATAAAGTTTTAACCGCAACATCATACCACAAAAATCACGGAAAGCGATTTTTCACACGGTATCACCGAAACACCGATAAAAGAATACACTGCTATCGGGCAATTGATTCAAAAAAAGTAACCTTTGGAAAGGATGATGCGCATTGTCACAATCGGAACATACAAAAAAACTCGCCCTCATCGGAGGGGACCTCCGGCAGATGGTCACGGCAAAATCTCTTGCCAGAGACGGTTATGAAACAGCGGTTTATGCAATGGATACTTACGCCGGAGACTGGGAGGGCGTGACGCGGGCGGCAGATCTGAACTCAGCGGTGCGGGGGGCGGATATGGTCATTCTGCCGCTGCCGGTCACACAGGACGATGAACGGCTCCATTGTCCCCTGACAAAGAAAACAGTGCTTCTGACGGAAATTTTTTCCGCTTTGAAGCCGGGACAGCGTGTCGTCGGAGGAAAGGTCACCGGGGCGACACGGGCGCTTGCGGCGGAGTACGGCATCACCGTGGACGATTATCTCGGACGGGAGGAGCTGGCGGTCGCAAATGCCGTTCCGACGGCGGAGGGCGCGCTTGCCATTGCGATGGCGGAGGTGCCGTATACGATACACGGCGCGCAGTGTCTGGTGCTCGGCTACGGACGTGTCGGGAAGACGCTTGCGCATACGCTGGCGGCGGTCGGTGCTTCGGTGACTGCTGCCGCACGGAAGCCGGAGGATCTTGCGTGGATCCGCGCGGACGGACACCGGGCACTGCCGTTTTCCGTGTTGTATGACGACGATGCGGGGCCGCTTTGCTACGATATCGTCTTCAATACCGTCCCGCATCAGATCATCGGCGCACAGCTGTTGTCCCGGTTTCCAAAAGATGTCCTCCTGCTCGACCTTGCATCCGCGCCCGGCGGCATCGACCATGAATATGCAAAGGAACACGGCTACCACGTCATCTGGGCATTGTCCCTGCCGGGAAAGACCGCACCGGTCACGGCAGGCGAGATCATCGGAGAAAGCATCCGGCAGATGCTGGAAACCACATAACATGAGGGGAGGAATGTTCCATGTCATCCCAAACCAAGACCATCGGCTACGCCGTCTGCGGCTCGTTCTGTACCCATAAACGGGCGCTGGAGACCCTGCGTTCTCTGAAAAAAGAAAAGTATGATATCTGTCCCATTATCAGCGAAACGGTCTTTACAACCGACACCCGGTTCGGCACGGCGGCAGAATTTGTCGCGGAGGTGGAGCGTATCTGCGGCAGAGGTGTCATCCATACCATTGCCGGAGCGGAGCCGCTCGGCCCGATGACGCCGCTGGATCTGCTCATCATCGCCCCCTGCACCGGAAACACCCTTGCCAAAATGGCAAACGGCATTACAGACACCGCCGTCACAATGGCGGCAAAGGCACAGCTCCGCGCAGACCGTCCTGTCCTCATCGGACTTGCGTCAAACGATGTCCTGTCGGCAAATCTGCGCAATCTTGCATATCTGCACACAAAAAAGCACATCACGTTCGTGCCGATGGAAATGGATGACCCTGTGGGCAAACCGTATTCGATGGTGTGCCGCTTTGAGGAGATTCCGGAAATGGTAAAACAACTCCTTTGTCAGAATCCGGGCAGGTCGGAATAACCGAAAGCTCCATAAAAAGAACGGCGTGGTTTGATTTTCTCAGCCGCGCCGTACTTGTTTGTTACCTGTTTTTTATATTAGTTTTCGGTGATGGGAAGACCGTGTTCTTTGGCGATGGCGCGGATCTGTTCCGGTTCCATTTCGGTCATAGCCGCAATAAAGGAGAGTGAGGTTCCGTTTTTCAGAAGATTGAGGACAAATTTGTACTTTTCTTTTGCAGCACCATATTCTTCGCCGACTTTTCTGCCATATTCTTCGCCGACTTTTCTGCCGCGCATCTCTCCCTTTTTCACACCTGCATCATATATTCCCTGACTTAAGTTGCACATACCGAGAACCTCCTCATTTACTGTTTTTGTAAGCGGCATATGGTACTCTTTTTCCACGATACGCCGTTTGTCGGGGCTTTCGACCTCCTGGGACAAAAGGACTCCGAGCAGTCTGCTGACGTCTTTGGCCGGGTTTCCGGACATCGGTTCATTTGCGCGTTCTGCCATATGGCGGTCGTTGAAGCAGATGAAGATCAGCGACAGCAGATCGTAATTTTCTTTCTTTTCCTCGGGCGGTGAACCGAGCAATGCGTCCTCCCGGATGCGGTAGCGCACGATGGTATTGTCCCGGTTGTCCGGGGCGTGCGGGCAGATCCAGATGGAG
>JAFUPC010000003.1 GCA_017481495.1 Clostridia bacterium | reverse complement strand
CGAAAATATTTCAGCAATTTTTCAAAACCCTCTTGACAAACGGGAGACGATCTGGTATAATCTATAACCGTCGGCAGGAAACTCCGACAAAGGCTTCAATGCTAATATGGCTCAGTTGGTAGAGCACATCCTTGGTAAGGATGAGGTCCCCGGTTCGAATCCGGGTATTAGCTTGAAAAGACGGCATTCAATCTTCGGGTTGAGTGCCATTTTCATTTGTATGGAAAATTATGATTTACGTATTTTCCTATAACCCACGCGTGTATTTTCGCTCTTGACGAAACGGCGGAAATGATATATAATTAAGTCGAACAATACTTACGTTCGGGTGTGAAATGGACAGATTCGATTTATTCGTTTTTATTCTGGAATTGGTGAGCATCGGCTCCTTCGGGGTCTCGGGTGCTCTGATTGCAATCAAAAAGCAGATGGACCCCTTCGGGGTGATGATCGTTGCGGCAACAACAGCGGTCGGCGGCGGTATCATCCGGGACTGCGTGCTCGGCATTCATCCGCCGAAGAGCTTCCACTATCCCGCATACGCACTGCTTGCCGCCGGTTTTGCCCTCGTGACGTTCTTCCACGAATACCGTCGCGCGAAGAAGCACACGGGTCATCAGGCGTTCTCCGGCAGAATCATCGATAAGGTCATGTTCTGGCTGGACACCGTCGGTCTGGCGATCTACACCATGGTCGGCGTATCCACGGGCTTTGAGGTCGGCAATACGGCAAAGGACGACTGGTTCCTCCTGATTTTCGTCGGCGTGATTACCGGTGTCGGAGGAGGCGTGTGCCGTGATATCATGACGCAGAACCCGCCGTACATCTTCGTCAAGCACTTTTACGCAAGTCCCTGCATTGTGGGAAGCATCATCTGCCTCGTGCTGTGGGAACCCGTCGGACGCATACCCGCGATGCTCATCGGTACTGCGGTCATCATGATCCTGCGCTGGTTTGCGGCACACTTCCGCTGGAATCTGCCCCATGTCCCCGCGTCGCTGTACACGGTTCCTCCGGTATGCGAACACAGGGGCGAAGTGAGTGAAGAGAGAAAAGTGAAAAGAGAAGAGAGAAGGTAAATTTCCTTCGGAAATAAATTGAATAAAACGTGCAGCTGTAAATGGAGTGAATCCCACAGCTGCACGTTTTTTGTTATTCGGTTGTTTTCCAGAGCGCGGCATCACGGCGGAGAGATTCTTTTGCCGCCTGCATGATGTCGCGCAGGATGCGGATTTCACGGTCATCGCAGTCACCGAGAAGATCCGCTATGTCTTTCTCCATCTGCGGACGGGCGTGAAGGATGCTGTCGCAGAGAAGATCGTCCGCGGTCACACCCAGTATATTCGCAAGGTTCACCATTGTCTGAAGGCTCACCCGCGTGGTACCCGTTTCCACGTTGCTCAGATGCGTCGGCGAAAGCTCAGCCATCTCCGCCAGCTTTTCCTGTGTCAGCTCCGCGCGGATTCTCGCAATCTTCACCCGCTTGCCGATGGATTTATAATCCAGTTCCATAATACAACTCCTGCCGTGTAAATTTTTGTACAGATATATTGTATCTACGGAAATGGTGTGTTATAATAATCTG
>JAFUPC010000047.1 GCA_017481495.1 Clostridia bacterium | reverse complement strand
GATACCCTTGCAAAAGAAGGGAAATCGTTTGACCGCGAGGACATCATCGCGCGCTGTATCGACCACAAGCGCCGGGTCGTGGAGGAGGACGAATTTGACCGTGGAATGCGGCAGCTGCTCAACTTCGGCCACACGATCGCACACGGCATCGAACAGCATTCCGGCTACACGATTTCCCACGGCAAAGCGGTCGCCGCAGGTATGGGTGTCATCACCCGTGCGGCAGAAGCGGCGGGACTGACGGAAGAAGTCTGCTCCCCGGCATTGGAAGCACTGCTCCGGGCGTTCGATCTGCCCGCGGATTCCCCTTATGATGCCGCCGCACTGACGGATGTCGTTCTGTCCGACAAAAAACGCGATGGGAAGAAGATCAATCTTGTTCTGTGTCGCAAAATCGGAGACTCGTTCCTCCATCCGTGTCCCGTGACAGATTGCGAAGCGTTTTTTGCATCCGGAATCCGGAGTTCCGGTAACAGAAATGCCTGACGGAAAAACAGAGGAACGAACAATATGAAAATTACATTACAGAAAACCGGTGCGGTGACAGGTGTTCCCGTTCTCACAGCACCCCCCTCCAAGTCCGATGCGCACAGACTGCTGATCCTCTCTGCCTTGTCGGCGGAAAAGCCGGGGGGCGGCATAACTCTTTTCTGCCGGGACACCAATGCCGACATTGATGCGACGGTAGGATGCCTGAATGCGCTGGGGGCGGATATTGCGCGGACGGAGAGCGGATATACCATCCTGCCAATTGACAGAAACGTACCACCGGCAGACGAAAACGGCGAGATCACAATGGATGTCGGCGAAAGCGGCTCGACATTGCGGTTTCTCATTCCCGTGGTCGGGGCGCTCGGAAAGAATGTCCGTGTGAAAATGCACGGCAGACTGCCCCACCGGCCGCTGTCCCCCTTGGATGCCGTGCTCACGGAACACGGCATGACCGTTGCACGGGATGCGGAGGATGAAAGCATTCTCCACCTGTCGGGACAGCTGACGGCGGGAAACTATACCATTGACGGCGGCGTGTCGTCCCAGTTCATCTCGGGACTCTTGTTTGCGCTTCCGCTTCTTTCTCTGCCGTCGGAACTTCATATTACGGGAACCATTGCTTCCGCGCCGTATATCAATCTGACCCTGTCCGCACTGCGGCGGTTCGGCTATGTGCCAAAGGGCATGGACGACGGACACCGGTATGACATCGCCCCGGCGAAGTTCGCACCAGTGACGGGACTTTCGGTCGAGGGCGACTGGTCGGGTGCGGCATTCCTGCTCTGCGCCGGTGCGATGAGCGGAAACGGCGTGTGTGTAAAAGGTTTGTCTCCTGCATCCGTGCAGGGCGATCGGCGGATCCTCGATGTCCTCACAATGACCGGATGCACGGTCACATGGTGCGGAGATGCTGTCACCGTTGTGCCGCCAAAAGGCGGCGGGACGTCAAAAGACGGCGTTCTGAACCCGTTCTCTGTCAATGCGGATGACATTCCCGACCTTGTTCCCCCGATGGCGGCACTGGCGTGTGCGTGCCGGGGCAGAAGCGTCATCTGCGGCTGTCAAAGACTGAAAATCAAGGAAAGCGACCGTCTGGCGGCGACCGTTTCCATGCTCGGCGCACTCGGCGGAAATGTCTTTTCCGAGCAGGCAGGCGGCGATGACCGCATTGTCATCGGCGGAATCGGTACGCTTTCGGGCGGCGCGTGCGAGGGATACAACGACCACCGGATGGTCATGAGCGCATCCCTGTGTGCACTTCTTGCAAAAGACGGCGCATCCGTGACGGTCACCGACCGCGAAGCCATCCGCAAATCGTATCCCGGATTCTTTGACGATTTCGGGGCATTCGGTATTACAGAAGTTCATGGGGAGGAAGCATAAATGTCCAGTATCATCGGAAATCATCTGAAAGTTTCCATTTTCGGTCAGTCCCATGCACCGGGCATCGGGTGTGTCATCGACGGTCTGCCGTCGGGAGAACCCATTAACATGACGGAGCTGGAAGCGTTTCTTGCCCGCCGTGCGCCGGGAAAGGACCCTCTGTCCACCGCGCGGAAAGAAGCGGACAAGCCGGAATTTGTTTCCGGAATCCTTGACGGACATACCTGCGGCGCGCCGGTGTGTGCCATAATCTACAACACCGACCAGCATTCCAAGGACTATTCGGAAATCGCCGACAAACCGCGGCCGGGTCATGCGGATTATACCGCGCACATCAAATACGGTGGTGCGCAGGACGTCCGCGGCGGCGGACACTTTTCGGGACGGCTGACCGCACCCATCTGCATTGCGGGCGGAATCGCGCAGCAGATTCTGGCGCGGCGCGGCATCCGTGTTGGCGCACACATCTATGCGGTGAACGGCGTTTACGACGATGCGTTCGACCCGTGCGACATTCCCGTATCTGTGTTTGATGCGGTCGCACAAAAGAAATTCCCCGTTCTGAACGACGAAAAGGGCGCGGAAATGCAGGCACGTATCCTTGCGGCAAAGGCGGAGCTTGATTCCGTCGGCGGCATCATTGAATGCGCCGTGACGGGACTGCCGGTCGGCATCGGCGACCCGATGTTTGACGGCATGGAAAATCGTCTTGCAAGAATTCTGTTCGGCGTTCCCGCCGTCAAGGGTGTGGAGTTCGGAGACGGTTTTGCCGCAGCCGCAAAACGCGGCAGTGAAAACAATGATGCGATGGAATATGCGCCCGACGGTAGTGTCCGCATGAAGACCAACCACGCGGGCGGCATTCTCGGCGGCATCACGACCGGTATGCCGCTGTGGTTTCGGTGCGCACTCAAGCCGACCCCGTCCATCGCACGCGAGCAGGAAACCGTTTCCCTGTCAAAAGGCAAAAACGCCATTCTTGCCATCCACGGCAGACACGACCCGTGCATCGTCCAGCGCGCCGTCCCCGTCATCATCGCGGCGGCGGCGATCGGGATTCTGGATGCTGTGCTTGACACGGAGAGAAATTTCTGATATAATATAATATCATATAATATTAGGAGTGTACTTGTCATGAACTGTCCGAAATGCGGAAAGGAAATGGAAAAAGGGGAAATTGCCGACAGCCGCGGCGATACTGCGTGCTACTGGGCGCCGGATGCGTTTTTCAAAAAGCACTGGCTGAATCCCTATTGCCATCTCCGGAAAACGGTAACCTCCGGCGGCGGTCTTCTGATCCGGATGAATTCCCGTATGGGAGAAGTTTCCCGTGCATACGGATGCGTATCCTGCGGCATTGTTGTCGCGGAATGCGAAACATAAACGAATGAACGAAAGAACGAACGAAAGAAGGATACAACAATGGATCTCAACGAAATCCGCGCACAGCTCGATGTGATCGACGCGCAGATGGTAAAGCTCTTCGACGAGCGGATGCACCTGGCAACCAAGGTCGCAGAATACAAAAAGGAACACAATCTTCCGATTCTCGATGAGGGACGGGAGAGGGAAAAGCTGACCGCAGTCGCTTCCCAGTCCTCCGAGGAAATGCAGGACTATACCCGGATGCTCTTTGAACACGTCATGGAGATCAGCCGCGGGCACCAGAACAAGATTCTCCACCCGGCGACCGCCGCTTGCCCCGTCTGGGACGTCATCGCGGACGCCATCGAAAATACGCCGAAGCTCTTCCCCGCGCGCGCAAGTGCAGCAGGAAAGCCGCGTGTCGCCTGCCAGGGTACCTGGGGCGCATATTCCCAGCACGCCGCAGACAAGCTGTTCGGCAAGCCCGAAATTTTCTTCGTTTCCACGTTTGAAAGTGTGTTCAATGCCGTGGAAAAGGGTCTGTGCGATTACGGTATCGTTCCCGCGGAAAACAACACCGCCGGTTCCGTCCGCCGTGTTTATGACCTGATGACCGAAAAGCGTTTCCGCATCGTCCGCGCCATCCGTGTCAAGATCGATCATGCGCTCCTTGCGCTTCCCGGCACAAAGAAAGAGGACATCCGAGAGATCGTGTCCCACGAGCAGGCACTGGCACAGTGCGCATCGTTCATCCAGAAAGAATTCCCGAACGCGAAGGTCACCTCCTACGAAAACACCGCAAAGGCGGCGGAATACGTCTCCAAGAGCGGCCGCACCGACCTTGCCGCCATCGGCTCTCCCGACTGCGCAAAGCTGTTCGGTCTTGTCTGCCTGTCCGAAAACATCCAGGTCTCCGACAACAACCGCACCCGCTTCTTCTGCATTTCCAAGAAGCTGGAAATTTATCCGGGTGCTGACCGCACCTCTCTGATGCTCCGTCTGCCGCACGAACCGGGTTCTCTGTACCGCGTGCTTGCCCGTTTCAATGCGCACGGCATCAACCTAACCAAGCTCGAATCCCGCCCGATCCCGACAACGGACTTTGCGGCGCTGTTCTGCTTTGAAATCGAAACGCCTGTCTACTCCGAGGATTTTGCAGGGCTCATAAGAGAGCTTGCGGACGATCTCGGCGACGATTTTCGGTATCTCGGCAGCTACGCGGAGGTTCAGTAAGATGGACACAGGGGCAGGAAAACGGATCGGTCTCATCGGGCGGAAGCTCGGACACAGCTATTCCCCGGAGATTCACGCCCTGCTCGGCATGACGTATCCGTATGAATTGCAGGAGGTCGCGCCGGAGAAGATCGGGGAATTTCTCGATACCAATCCCTACGACGGCTTCAATGTGACCATCCCGTACAAAAAGGACATCATTCCGTTTCTGTGCGGAATGTCCGAAACTGCGGCGCGACTGGGAAGTGTCAATACCGTCATCTGCACGAAAGACGGCTGGTGGGGAGACAATACCGATTATTACGGCTTTACCTATATGGTTAGGCGCACCGGATACGATGTCCGCGGCAAAAAGGCGGTCGTCATCGGTGCGGGCGGCGTTTCCCCGACGGTATGCGCGGTTCTGCGCGACCTCGGTGCTGACCCGGTCGTCGTCATTTCCCACAAAGATAATACCTCCGAGACCCGTGCGCTCCACCGGGATGCCAAAATCCTTGCCAATACTTCCCCTGTCGGAATGTATCCGAACAACGGGGAAAGCCCGGTTCCGCTGGGCGATGTGCCCGATGCGTTCCCGGAGATGGAATGCGTGCTCGACTTAATCTACAATCCGTTTGAAACGGTTCTTTTAGCTGACGCAAGGGAGCGCGGATGCACAACGGAATGCGGCATTTCCATGCTGGTCGCACAAGCAAAGCGCGGTGCGGAGCTGTTCACGGGTCTGACCCTTGACGACGGACTGAACGAGACCGTCACGGCGCAGATGATTTCCTCCCGCCGGAATCTTATCCTCATCGGGATGCCCGGATGCGGAAAATCGACGGTCGGACGGCTTGCGGCGGAAGCACTTGGCAGAACATTTGTTGACCTTGACGAGGAGATCACGCGCGAAGCGGGAAGACCGATTCCGGAGATCTTTGCGGAGGGCGGAGAGGATGCGTTCCGTGCCATCGAACACAAGGTCATCTGCCGTGTCTGCGCGGGTTCTTCCCTTGTCATCGCAACGGGCGGGGGATGCGTCACAAGAGCGGAGAACTACCGCCCGATGGCGCAGAACGGTGTGCTCGTTTGGCTGCGGCGCGACATTGCGGCACTCCCCATCGCAGGCCGTCCGCTGTCGCAGAAGAATACCCCGGCGCAGCTGTATGAAACGCGCAGACCGATGTACGAAGCGTTCGCGGATGCTGTCGCTGACAATGTTTCCACCCCCGCGGAAACAGCCAAGGCCGTTCTGGCGGCGTTCCGGTCGGTTCCCGTCGGTCTGCGGTCGTAAGCAACGATGCACGCTCCGATGAGCGGATTTTTACAGAACGAGAGACTGCTGTACGTTTATACAGCGGTCTTTTTTTGCCGTTTCTCGGCAGTTTATCCAGAAATCGACACCGTTCGGGCGAAAATATTTTCATCCGACATTCAAAATGTTTACGCCTATTTCATACTTCCATGTTATACTATATTATATTGTATATTATATATAGGTTCATTTTTTCAGCGGACTGTGCATATCCTTTGTAAAAAAACTTTTGGAATGCCGGTACGCTTTCCGTTGTTTCTGCTGTGTTCTATGACCAGCGGAGATGACGGGATAAGGAGTATAAAATAAATTTATGAGTACAGAAACCACCTATTTTCTTGGGATTGATGTCGGCTCGACCACGGCGAAACTGGTTCTTACCAAAGAAACGGCCGTAAAGGGGATCGCTGACATTAAAAACGTGATATACGAGACCTACGAGCGCCATTTTTCCCGTGTGCGCGAAAAGATCCTCGACCTGCTCGACGCACTTCCCATTCCGGGGGACACGCCTGTATCTGCGGCGATCTCCGGGTCTGCGGGACTGGGACTTTCGCAGGCCATCGGCGTACCGTTCGTGCAGGAAGTGTTTGCGACAGGCGAGGTCGTAAAAGCACTGGAACCGGACACCTCCGCGGTCATTGAGCTTGGCGGCGAGGATGCGAAGATCATCTTCTTCGACGGGGCGATGGACGAACGGATGAACGGTACCTGCGCCGGAGGCACGGGAGCATTTATCGACCAGATGGCAACGCTTCTGAATCTGACCGTTTCCGACATGGACCGGCTCAGCCTGGAGCATACGCGCATTTATCCGATCGCTTCCCGCTGTGGCGTGTTCGCAAAGACCGACATCCAGCCCCTGCTCAACCAGGGCGCAAACAAGGCGGACGTGTCCGCGAGCATTTATCAGGCGGTCGTCAATCAGACCATCGCGGGTCTGGCGCAGGGACGGCGCATCGGACGGGACAAGGACGGCAATCCGACGAAGGTCCTGTTTCTCGGCGGCCCTCTGCACTTCTGCCGCGGATTGCAGGATCGGTTTGTCGAGACCCTGCATCTGACACGCGGTGAAACGGCACTGTTCCCGGAATGGGGGCCGTATGCGGTCGCACGCGGAACGGCGATGTACGCGGCAAAATCTCTGCACCGGCTGACCCTGGACGACCTGCGCGCCGCCGTGCGCGACAGTCTCGGCAGAAAAGCGACCCTTGACACGCTTCCTGCGCTGTTTGAGACCGAAGCGGAATACGACGACTTCCGCGCCCGCCACGATGCCGCATCCGTCCCTGTGGGAAGTCTGGCGGAATACATGGGCAATGCGTGGCTCGGCATCGACTGCGGAAGCACGACGACGAAGCTGGTCGTCATCGGCGAGGACAATGCGATCCTCTATCAGTATTACGCCTCCAATCAGGGCGATCCCGTTGACATCATCCGCGGACAGCTGTCGGAAATTTTCGCGCTGTGTGGCGACAGGGTGATGCTGTGCGGCTCCGCTGTGACCGGCTACGGCGAAGAACTCATCAAAAAGGCATTCGGCGTGGACATCGGCATCGTCGAGACCATCGCGCACTTCACGGCGGCGAAATATTTCCGTCCGGACGTCGATTTCATCCTTGACATCGGCGGACAGGACATCAAGTGCTTCCGCATTGCCAACGGCGCCATCGACTCCATCATGCTCAACGAAGCCTGCTCCTCCGGATGCGGTTCGTTCCTTGAGACCTTTGCCAAGAGCATGGGCTATACGGCGGCGCAATTTGCCGAACGCGGACGGTATTCCCGGCATCCGGTCAATCTCGGTACCCGCTGTACCGTCTTTATGAATTCGTCTGTCAAACAGTCCCAGAAGGACGGCGCGTCGCCCGAGGACATTTCCGCGGGTCTGTGCATCTCCGTTGTCAGAAATGCCATCTACAAAGTTATCCGTGTCAACTCGGCGGAAGAGCTAGGCCGGCACGTCGTCGTGCAGGGCGGAACATTTTACAACGACTGTGTACTGCGCGCTTTTGAGAGGGAACTCGGAAATACGGTAATCCGTCCGACCATCGCGGGTCTGATGGGTGCCTATGGCGCGGCACTGTACGCAAAGAATCACGGCATCCGCACATCCACGCTCATCACGCCCGCGGCGCTGGAAGCCTTCACGCACAAGTCCGCATCCGCGGTCTGCAAGCGCTGTACCAACCACTGCCGCATCACCGTCAACACCTTTGAGGACAAGGACGGCAATACCCGCCGCTACATCACGGGCAACCGATGTGAAAAGGGTGCAGGACTGGACGGGACAGAAGAAGTCCTGCCGAATCTCTACGAATACAAGCGCAATTACCTCTACGGCTTACAGGAAGCATCCAAACCCGGTACGCGCGGAAAACTCGGTCTGCCGATGGCACTCGGAATGTACGAGCTTGCGGTGCTGTGGCATGAGATTTTCACACAGCT
Organism: Clostridia bacterium; assembly: GCA_017481495.1. Classification (GTDB taxonomy): domain Bacteria; phylum Bacillota; class Clostridia; order Oscillospirales; family CAG-272; genus RGIG3925. Next base: position 3,524 of record JAFUPC010000047.1, on the reverse strand, counting down.
CGGCTATGAGGTCATCCTGTCCTCCCCCTCCCGCCGTTCCACCTACGAAAAAGGACAATTCTCCATTCCCTCCGATACCGCGTGCTACCCGGCAAAGCTGATGCACGGTCACATCGAAGACCTGATCGAGAGGGGCGTTGACACGATTTTCTATCCGTGCCTGTCCTACAACATCGACGAGGGCAAGAGCGCAAACCATTACAACTGCCCGGTCGTCGCGTATTATTCCGAATTGCTTCACGGCAACATGGATTCGCTCAAAACGGTCGATTTCTTCTATCCGTATCTCAATCTGGATTCGGAAAAGATCCTCACCCGCACCCTTGCCCGCGCATTCCGGGAGAAAGGAACGCCGATTCCGGAAAAAGAAATCCGTGCGGCGGTCACAAAGGGCTTTTCCGCGTATCATACTTATATGGATTCCATCCGTTCGGAGGGACAGAAAGCGCTGTCTTACGCAAGAGAACACGGCAAGCGCATCATGATCCTTGCAGGACGACCGTATCACATCGACCCGGAGATCGGTCACGGCATCGACCAGCTGGCGACATCGCTCGGCTTTGTCGTTGTTTCCGAGGACGCGGTTTCGGAGCTGGCGGAGTCTCCCGTGCTTCATGTCCTCAACCAGTGGACATACCACGCGCGGCTGTACCGTGCGGCGATGTATGCTGCGCAGAACAAGGATGTAGAGCTGGTGCAGCTGGTGTCCTTCGGTTGCGGCATTGATGCCATCACGACCGACGAAGTAAGGGAAATTCTTGAGACCCGCGGCAAATTCTATACCCAGATCAAAATTGATGAAATCACGAATCTCGGTGCGGTCAAGATCCGTCTGCGCAGTCTGATGGGCGCGCTTGACGACAAAGAACAGGCAAACAACGAGGGAGGGGAAGCCAAATGAGTGCAAAGAAAAAGGAAGTTCCCGCACAGGACTACATTTCCTTTACCAAGGAAATGAAGAAGGACTATAAAATTCTCGTCCCGATGATGCTATCGATGCACTTCAAAATGATCTGCGGTGTCCTGAAAAACTTCGGGTACGACGTGGAGCTACTCGAAACCACCGGCCCGCGCATTGCGGAGGAGGGTCTGCGCCACGTCCACAACGATGCCTGCTACCCCGCCATTCTCGTTATCGGACAGTTCATTGATGCCATCAAATCTGGAAAATACGACCCCGACAAGGTCGCGCTCATCTACTTCCAGACCGGCGGCGGATGCCGTGCGTCAAACTACGTTTCGCTTCTGCGCAAAGCACTCAAAAAAGCGGGCTACCCGCAGGTGCCGGTCGCGGCCATCAGTCTGGCGGGTATTGAACACCATCCGGGGTTGGAGATGACACTTCCGCTTATCCATCAGGTCCTGTACGCATTTCTGTATGCGGATCTGCTCATGTCGCTTGTCAATCAGTGCAGACCATATGAACACACCCCCGGCTCTGCACAGGCGCTTGCCGACAAATGGACGGAGGTACTGGCAGACGAACTTTATAAGTCAAAAATTGTTTCCTACCGCCGTGTCAAGGAAAATTACCGGAAGATCCTTGACGAATTTGCGGCTCTGCCGAAGACCTTCCGTCCCGCGGCAAGAGTCGGTATCGTCGGCGAGATTTTCGTCAAATATTCTCCGCTTGCCAACAACGGACTGGAACAGTTCCTTGTCAGCGAGGGCGCGGAACCGGTCACGCCGGGACTGCTCGATTTCTTTATCTACACCGTGTATTCCAACATTTCCGACTACAACCTCTACGGTCTGCATCCGGTGAAATACCGCATTTTCAAAATGCTGTTCAACTTCTTCAACAAAAAGAAGAACGACCTTATTGCCGTCATGGAGGAAGAGGGTACGTTCGAGCCGCCGGCGCATTTTGACCATGTCATTGAACTGACGAACGGTTATATCAATGTCGGCACGAAAATGGGAGAGGGCTGGCTCTTGACCGCGGAAATGCTGGAGCTTGCCGAGACGGGTGTTGAGAACATCGTCTGCACCCAGCCGTTCGGATGCCTGCCCAATCACATTGTCGGCAAAGGCATGATGCGCCCCATCAAGGAGGGCAATCCGGATGTCAACATCGTGGCGATCGACTACGACGCGGGTGCGACCAAGGTCAACCAGGAAAACCGCCTGAAGCTGATGCTGGCAAACGCAAAGAAATCCGACGTTCATAACGAACGCGCAAAGAACCGCAAAGCATGAGAGCACGCCGTCAGAATGCCCGACCCGCTCCCCGCAGGGAGATGCTTCCCCGGGAAACGCTTGCCATGATGGAAGCGCTCCGGGCAGAGGGAAAACAGCTGCCGAACATCAAGCTGATCAAAACGCCTGCGCAAATCGAGGGCATCCGCCGGGCAGGGGATGTCAACACCCGCGTTCTCGATGCGGTAGAAAGAGAGATCGCCCCCGGCATGACGACAGAAGACATTGACCGCATCGTCGCGCGGGAGACCAAAGCGCTTGGTGGACGGTGCGCACCGCTCGGCTTTGAGGGATTTCCGAAAAGCGTATGCACATCCACAAACGATGTTGTCTGCCACGGGATTCCGTCGGAAAAAACGGTCCTGCGCGCAGGTGACATCGTCAACGTGGACTGCACGACGGAATACGGCGGATATTACGGCGATGCATCGCGTATGTTCTGTATCGGAGACGTTTCCGACGAAGCGCGCAGACTGGTGGAGGTCACGCGGCAGTCGGTAAACGAAGCGCTTGCGCATCTTGCGCCGTATACGGCAACGCTCGGGGACATCGGGTATTATATCAACACTTATGTAACGCAGTTTGGCTATTCCGTCGTCCGCACCATCGGCGGGCACGGAGTCGGACTTGCCATGCACGAAGACCCGTATGTGTGCCATGTCGGCAGAAAGGGCCACGGCATGACGCTTGTCCCCGGTATGGTCTTCACAATCGAACCGATGGTCAACGCCGGCCGCGAGGAATATGACGTCCGCGGAAAAGAAGCGTGGGAAGTCTACACCCGCGACGGCAGTCTGTCGGCGCAGTGGGAACATACCGTGCTCATCACGGAGACCGGATATGAGATATTGTCTTATTGACTGAAAAGAGGAGACGTTCCGATTCATGAAAACGATTATCATAACGGTCTGCATCCTTGCCGCCGTGCTGTTTATGCTGTACATCGCGGTCGGGGAAGCATTCTATCATCTCGCCATTGACGCGCATTCGGACAAGTGGTTTCTGCGCCCGAAGAAATCAAAACGCAAGACCGCAGAGGATGCCGTCGATCCCGATTCCAACGGCTACGACAGCGTGTCGGAAAACCCCGCGGAAGCCGAAGCGCGGGACCTTGATACCGCGTATTTTGAAACGCACATCCCCGAAATCAGAGAGACCGTTTCTGTGATAAGAGGAAAAAGCACGGGAACTGTTGCAAGTACCACATTAAAGGACTTACAACAGTTCCTTCAATTTTACCGAAAAGAAAGCCAACACCAAGCACAACAAAGCAAGAGTGATCTGAAATCACTCTGAAAAGGATTATAAAAAGCCCCGAACACGAT
>JAFUPC010000046.1 GCA_017481495.1 Clostridia bacterium | reverse complement strand
ATGACACCGTACGAGTATTATTTCGCCACCACCGCGTGACGAAAATCTCCCCCCGCTGCGCAGCAGGGGGAGATGAAAGAATCGATTCAATTTGTAAATTCTTTTGTTTTTTAGTCTGTCTACTTGACAGGGGGCACATTACACCCCGCGTGCCGTCGGAAGACTGTATTTTTATTGCCATATCATTCAATTGTCCGAAATATCCCTGAAATCCGCATTGTATTTTCCATCCGCCGGCGGCGGTGCGGAAGCATTGTCAAAAATCCGGAACGTCGTCTTCACCGCGTGATTCGTCCACAGCGCGCCGATGCCGTCGGCGAGAATGAAACCGCCGATGATGCGCAAGGTGATCCGCACCGCTCCGAACGGATAAAGCAGGAGGAAAATGCCGATGAGCACTGTCACAACACCCAGAATGCAGGTGACGAAAAACCGCCGTTTCTGCCGCCGCATGGAAGCGGTCGTGTGATAAGCGGCAGAGGAGGAAAATCCGCGTTTTTCTGCGGAATGTATTTCCGCGGCGGAGCGGATGCGGTCAATGCCGTCGAGCAGGAAGAAGATCCCCGCCGCAAGCGGCAGAAGCAAGAACACACGCTCCGTGTGGCGGATGATGTAAATGCCAAGCAGAACCGCGACAATGCCGCCGAACACAGCACCTCCGCGCGAAAATCCGCTTGCCCGGATGGCAGTGATGAGCTTCCACGCACCGTAAACGATGCACAGCCCGCCCAGAATCAGCGACAGCGTCCCCAGCACCCAGTCCGGAAACAACAGAAACACCGCCCCGATGACGACACAGAACCCTGGAAACAGCGAAACGGAACCGATATGGAATTTATGAAAAAATGATGCCATGCAGAGTACCTCGTTATCCTTTATAGCAATAGTATACACCCCATTTATGAGCGCATCGCGTGAAGTTCGTAACAAATTTTTAAATTTCCTGTAAATTGTTTTGGATAGGGTGCTCTTGCAAGGCAACGATAAGGCGACGATGGTGTGATTGTTTTGCGATATGCGATTCCAACGTGTTTGTAGTACCTTGTTTCAGTGAAATCTTTACATTGGCAAGAACACAAGCAGAACGGTTCGCACGATAAACCTTCCCCTTGGGGATTAAGAGGCGAAGAAGCGAAGCTTCTTCCGAAGATGCTTTGCATCTTCTGGGGACACGCGTTAGCGGTGGATGAGGTATAAAGGCGGAAAATCTTTCGCACCATTGAAAGATTTACCGTATGTCACCGTTACACGGTGACCGCGGGCGGCATAAGCATTTCGCTTCGCGAAACCGGGACACCCCTACAAAATCGTCGAAATCGCATTACGCAATACCATATCGCCATCGCCGCCCATAACCTGACATCAACTCTCCCTCAAAAATCCCCACCCACCCCCGAAAAAATTCCCGAAACCTCTTGTCAAGACCGTGCGAACGTAGTATAATATAATAAATAATGAATGAAAGGGCACCGGAAAACGAGAAACCGGTGTTTCGGTATAAACAACATGGTACATTATTTCAAACTCGCCGGGCAGAGAATGGTTCTCGACGAAGCGTCCGGCTATACCGCGGCGGTGGACGAGATCACCTATAAAATGCTTGCTTACCTGACCACGCCTCTCCCAGCCGACTGCCCGTCCGCCATCCGTTACGACATGGCAAAGTACGACAGCGAACTGGTCGATAAAACGTATCAGGACATCCTCGCACAGCATAAAGCCGGAAAACTCTACACAAATGTCCCGTTTGACCCCGACCGACCGATGACCCACTGCATGATGACCTCCGTTTCCCCACTTTCCACCTTGGAAGGTGTCACCTGTCCTGTCGTCCTGTGCGATACCCATAACACGGAACACGCAAAGGAGATCTGCGCGGCGGCAAAGGAAAAGGGTCTGCACCTGACCGTTCTCATGACAGAGGAGGGAGATTTTCCGTGCGACAGACTGCTGGTCGAAGAAAATCTGTATTCCAGATACAAGACCGCCGCACCCACCGTCGGTGTCCGGTTCTCTTATGACGTGAAAGCCCCGAAGATCCTTGACCGCGTGACCGCGCTTGCCGATGAGGGCATCACGCTCATCGACGCCTATCCCACAAATCCGGACGACCGCGCGGCGGGCGAGCAGACGACACTCATAAAAGAGCTTGGCAAAGTCGCAAAGGAGCTGTTTCTGCGCATCAAAGAGGGCAGAGCCGTGGAATTTCTGCCGTTTGCATGGCAGTGCAGAAACGCAAAACACGCCGAAGCCGTGTTCTGCCACGAACGGTGTCTGACCTGCTCCCACAGAATGCATTGCGGCGGCCGCGCACTCTCTTATGCGGACTGCGAGATCAAACGCGCCTGCGCCGATGCCCAGATCCTGCTGGAATTGACCGCAGAAAAGTGAAACGATGCACAATTAATGTAAAACGATAAACACAAAGAGGTGATCCCATGACCGAAACCCTGTATACCATGATACGGAATCGCGCACACCGTGCCGTCCGCCGGGCACCGCTTGCGGAAATTGCCCATGAATACGCACATCTCGGACTGTCCCCCATTGAGCGCATGACACGTCGGTTTGAGATGCTCTGCCGCGAAGAGATTCCTGTGATTCTGGATGCCGGCGAGAAGATACTGTTTGTGCGCACCGTGCCGAACCTGCCGGACATCTTTACGGAGGAGGAGTGGGCGGAGCGCCACCGAGACCATTTCATCCATGAAAACGGGTATGTGTCGAACCTTTCTCCTGATTACGCAACGGTGATTGCCAAAGGACTGGATGCCGTGCGTGCGGAGACGGACTGCCCGGAGACCCGCCGCGCCATTGATGCGCTCTGCAATCTTTCCGACCGCTACCGCGATTATGCGCGTGAGAACGGGCGGGAGGATGCCGCGGCGGTATTGGATGTCGTACCGCATTACCCCGCGCGCACATTCCGGGAAGCGCTGCAATTTCTGCGCATTCTGCACTTCGGCATCTGGCTTGAAGGGTCGTACCACAACACCCTCGGCAGATTCGACAAATATATGTACCCGTATTATGCGCACGATACCGAAAACGGCATGACAGAGGACGAAGCCCTCGACCTTGTCTGCGATTTCTTCCTTGCCTGCAACAAGGATTCCGACCTCTATACCGGTGTCCAGCAGGGTGACAACGGACAGTCGCTTGTGCTCGGCGGAACGGATGCCGATGGCAGGGAAGTTTACTCTGATCTGTCCCGGCTCTGCCTGCGCGCAAGCGAAAAGCTCAATATGATCGACCCGAAGATCAATCTCCGTGTGAATCGTAACACACCGTTGTCGGTTTATGAGGAGGGTTCCCGCCTGACCGCCGTGGGACTTGGCTTTCCGCAGTATTCCAACGACGATGTCGTTATCCCGGGACTGGAAAAGCTCGGTTACGCGCACGAGGATGCGGCAGACTATGCCGTCGCCGCCTGCTGGGAATATATCATCCCACGGGTCGGTGCGGACATTGCCAACATCGGCGCGCTGAATTTCCCGGGGGTTGTCGATACCGCGCTCCACCACAGTCTGAAAAATGCGGAAACCTTTGATGAATTCATGGCGGATGTCCGACGTGCCATCGGAGAGGCGTGCGATGCGATCATTGCATCGGTCGATCGGGCGGACGTATTGTTCACGCCGCACCCGCTGCTCAATATCCTGTTCGGATGCGATATATCAAAAGGCGCAAAGTACAACAATTTCGGCATCCACGGCACCGGTGTCGCCATCGCGGCAGACAGTCTCGCTGTGCTCCGCGACCATGTTTTCGGAGATAAAACCATTTCCAAAGAAGCCATCCTCGCCGCCTGCGACAATGATTTTATGGGACAGGAGGAACTGCTCGCATTCGTGCGCAGCGAGTGTCCGAAAATGGGACAGGACAACGATTCCGTCGACGAGATCGCCTGCGATCTTCTGCACACGTTTTCTTTGGCACTCCGGGGAAAAACAAACTGCCGCGGCGGCATCTGGCGCGCGGGAACCGGCTCCGCGATGTTTTATCTGTGGCACGCGGATGCACTCGGTGCTTCCCCCGACGGCAGACGACGCGGTGAGCCGTTCGGCACCAACTATTCCCCCGCACTCCACACGCGCACGGACGGCCCCATCTCGCTCATCCGGTCGTTTACCAAGCCCGATCTGACTGAGACCGTCAACGGCGGCCCGCTGACGCTGGAATTTCACGCATCCGTGTTCCGCGACCCCGACAATATCCCGAAGCTTGCGAACCTTGTGCGGTATTTCGTTTCGCGCGGCGGACATCAGCTGCAGCTGAACACCGTGTCAAAGGAAACCTTGCTTGATGCCCAGGCGCATCCGGAGAACTATCCGCACCTGATCGTGCGCATCTGGGGCTGGTCGGCATACTTTGTCGAGCTTGACAAGCCGTATCAGGATCACGTCATCGCACGGCAGGAGTATTCCTTGTAAAGCGATACACAAAAGATGTTCAACGTTACACAATCCGTCACCGGAACCATCTTTGACGTCAAGGAATTTACCGTGCACGACGGCCCCGGCGTGCGCACGACGGTGTTCTTCAAGGGCTGTCCGCTCACCTGTATCTGGTGCCACAATCCGGAGGGCATGGACACCGCCCCGACCTTAATGGTACGAAATACGCAGTGTACCGGGTGCGGGTTGTGCTGCAGACCCTGCACACACGCCGACTGCCGTCCGTTCGGTCGCTGTCTGCATATTTGCCCCAAGGGACTTGTCAAAGTCGCAGGACGGGCTGTGGGCGCCGGGGAACTGGTGACAAAACTGTCAGCGGGCGCGGAACTTTACGGGGCAGGCGGGGGCGGTGTGACCCTGTCGGGAGGAGAACCTCTTCTCCAGCCGGAATTTGCCCGCGCCGTTGCCCGCGGACTGCACGAAAACGGCATCCACACAGCACTCCAGACCTCGGGATTCGCAAAAGCGGACACGTTCGCATCTGTACTCGACACGGTGGACTATGTTCTCTTTGACTTAAAACTTGCGCACGAGGACGACCACCGCCGGTATACCGGTGTCTCGTGTGTACCGATACACAAAAACCTCGCACACCTGCGCGAAAGCGGAAAACCGTTCGTCCTGCGCATCCCTCTCATCCCCGGTATCACCGACACCGACGAAAATCTGACAGCCCTTTCCGCGCTTGCCGGAGACGACCCCGTCGAGCTGATGCCGTACAATCCGTATGCCGGCGCAAAGTACCCGACGGTCGGGAAAGTGTTCCGGTACGAATTGCCGGAAGAAACAGAAGAACGATCGCCGGAGACGCTTGCGAAACTGTTCCGGCGGGCGAGGGTATTGCGTTGAGAGGATGAGAATATCGTTCTCTGACTCTGTAGGGGCGCCCATGGGGCAATTAACTTAAGAGATGACGGAGTTCCTTATTTGTAGGGGCGATTCACGAATCGTCCGTAATATGGCGGTTTCATGCCGATATAGCGAGAAAATATATTATTCAGATATTTTTCTCTGTCATTTTCGCCGTCATGTCGTTTCGTGGCGAGCGAACGTCAACTGTGTTGACCGTGAATCCCCCCTACAGGACACAGAGCGCATCAACGCTAAGTAAGTTAATGACATTACCATTGGGCGTCCCACAAATATAACGGATGGCGTTATAAAATAAAAGCCGTTCGAGAAAATCCAGAAAATCTTTAACGAAGACTCTTGACATTTTCCCCATTCCGATATATAATATTATAAGAAACAAACCCATCAAACAGAAAGAGGATAAATCCATGAAAAACACCACCCGATTCAGCCTGGCGGCACTCCTGACCGCCTTGCTCGTGTCTTCCGCCGTCGCGTGCGGTGACAATGCGGACAATCCCGCAGATACCGCCGCCGATACCGGTGCCGGCGCAGATACTGCCGTCGAAACCGCAGACCCCAGCGACCCGTATGCCGCACGTCTGAGCGTGTCCGCAAACCTGCCTGAGGGTCTGGACTTTGAGGGCGCACATCTGCGTTCGATGGTCAACGATTCCAACGACAATGTCATGGTAAACGACATCTACATCGAGGGACAGACCGGCGATGTCGTGGACGATGCGCTGTACGACCGCCGCGTGTATGTGGAAGAGCTGCTCAATGTTGTCATTGACGAGTCCACCGTACTGTCTTCCTCCGAGTGCAGTACCGCCATCAAGAAGTCCGTTAACGCGGGCGACGACGAATACGACCTGTATCTGGAGCACATGATCCAGGCGGGCATCGACACGCTGTCCGGCATTTTCCAGAACTGGTACGACATCCCCCACATGAACTTTGAACAGCCGTGGTACCCGCAGGCATCCGTGGAAAGCATCACGCTGGACGGCACGATGTATCTTCTCCTTTCCGACATCATGACGTCGTCCTTCCACAATACCTACTGCTATTACTACAACAAGGACATCGCATCCGACTACGACCTGCCGGACATTTACGAGATCGTCCGCAGCGGCGCATGGACGCTGGACAAGGTCGAGGAGCTGTCAAAGAACGTCTACCGCGATCTGAACGGTGACGGTACCCGCGATGCCGGTGACCAGTATGGTTACGCGACTTCCATCGACTCCAACGTCGTTACATATTTCTGGGCGTTTGACGTGCCGCTGGTCGACGTTTCCTCCGGTGAGCCGGAGATCGTCGCCAACAACGAGCGCGCGGTCAACACCGTCACGATGCTCCGCGATTTCCTGTATAACAGCGACGCCGCGTTCATCGCGGATGTCTGGACGGACTTCATCCAGATGTTCGTGGACGGAAACGTCCTCTTCATCCCGCGCTGTATCGGCGAAACGCAGACCTATTTCCGCGAAATGGAAAACTACGGTCTCCTGCCGTTCCCCAAGTACGATGCAGAGCAGGACGGCTACTACACGATGCTCGACGGATGCTCCCCGCTGATCGCCGTCCCGAAGACCGCGCAGAACACCGAAATGATCGGCGCCGTCATGGAAGCGATGGGCGAGTATTCCTACAAGTACGTCGTTCCCGCATACTATGACGTCGCGCTCAAGGTCAAGGGCACCCGCGACGAGGATTCCATCGAAATGCTTGACATCGTCACCTCCGGTCGTGTGGTCGACTTCGCATTCGTCTACGATAACTGGAACGGCTACGCCTTCGCCCTCCAGACTCTGCTCCAGAAGAACAACACCAAGGAATTCGCCTCTTACTACGAGTCCGGCGAAAAGAAAGCCATCAAGCACTTCAAGGAAGTGTACGAACAGTTCCAGAACAACGACTGATTTTCCGATTCCATAATAAATATCGCCGTGCGCACCCGCAGATGGATGTGTACGGCGGTTTTTTTGTGGGGAAGAACGGGAAACTTACAGTATTTCTGACGGAGCAGAGAACGATATTCTTTATGTTTATAGGGAAAAAGTGCCTCAATCCTTATGTCGGCATCATCCCCCCAAAACCACCGCCGCCCCCAGAATGTTGTCCGGAGGCGGCGATTTCATTTTTCAGAATGCAGAACTCAGTTTTCTGCAAAATATTCGTTGACAAGGTCAATGCGTGTCTGTTCCTTTGTGGCGTTCTTCTCATAGTAGGAGGAGAAATTGCCGCCCTGTGTCAGGACATTGTTGACGACCTGCTGCAGACCGCCGCCGCTTCCTGCGAAGATGTAGGAGTAGGAGAGGACACGGTTCTCGAACATGATGTCGATCATCCTGACGGAGTCTTCATCGGTCGCATAACGACCCTTGAGCGCGTATTCATAGTAGTTCGGATAGACCGTGCGGTAGGCTTCGGCGCTCATCGCTTCGACGATCATACCGGTGCGGTCGATGTCGGAGACGGTGATCGGAATGACACCGGGAAGCTCGGTGCAGGCGCAGATGTAGTCTTCCTGGGAGGCATCGACCTTGGGCATCGGGAGAATACCGTAGTTGATGTCGGAGGAGGTCAGGCTGACCAGATGGTGACCGATCGCGCCGTAGGAGAACAGCAGATTGCCTTGGGAGAACCAGATGCAGGAGGAGTCTGCTTCCTGACGGCCGGTATGCTTGTTGGAGTAATAAACAGCGGGATTGTCGCTGCACAGCCAGTCAACGAGTTTGTCCATCAGCGCGATGGAGGCATCGTTGTAGGTGTCAAGGTACAGGGAACCGTCGTCCGCTTTGCCCCACGCTTCAAAGCCGAAGTTCTCGAACAGACAGTAGGGAACGGTCATCGCAAAGCCGCGGATGTCGGTGTAGTCCACTGTGCCGTTGCCGTTGGTGTCGTCATAAACGTTCTTGGACATCTCGATGAGCTTGTCCAGCGTCCACTGGTTGTTGTAAACGAGGTCGTAGGGGGATTCCATGTCGTACTTGGAGATGAGATCCTGGTTGAAGAAAATGGTACGGGTCGCATGGAAACCATAGTAGGAGATACAGTTGGAGATGAGGTACATCTTGTCGTTGATGGTTATCGAATCGACACTGTACTTCGGCCACCAGGGCTGATCAAAATTCAGATGCGGCACTTCATAGAGGTTGTAGAACATTCCCTCCAGCGCCAGGCTGCCGGCACCGCTGTCGTGCGTGAACGCGATGTCAAACGCATCGTCGCCCGCCAGAATCAGGTTGCGGACTTCATCCATTTTGTCCCAGGCAGACTGCTCGATGTGCGTCAGATTGACGTTGTAGCGTTCTTCCACGTTGCGGTTCGCTTCGTAGACCATGTCGTTGATCTGCACGCCGGTCTCGCCCTCAGAATAGATGAATTCGACATAGACGGGGTCGCACATGATGCGGAACTCGTAGCCTTCATAATCGGCTTCGGGAAGATCGTCGGCAATGTAGGCTTCCGTGGTGTCCGCAGAAGTATCTGCCCCCTGTGTTCCTGCATCGGTTGTCACGCTGTCCGCGCCGTCAGAGCCGCCGCAGGCACTGAACGTCAGCACGCCGAGAAGCGATGCTGCGAGCAGGATTTTCTTTGTTGTGGTCATGAGTTTGGTTCCTTTCAGAGTGTAAAATTTGAATCTTTTTTCGGGGAGAATATTTGCTTATATTATACCATAAAACGGCGGTCGTGTCAAGTCTTTCTGCACGATCGCCGTTTCGTTTTTCGAAATGTAAAAATTGTACAAAATTAGATGTGGTATTTGTAAAATAATTATGCGTTTACAAATATGTAATATAATGGAAATAATTTGTTCTACAATCATTAACAGTGAAATTACTGTTGTGTAATACCGGTTTTGAAATTGTAGTGTAAAATATAATACAGAAAAAAGAGAGCAGCCGAAGCTGCTCTCCGAAAAATATTACTTTTTCATGATCAGGTAATCAGGGTTTCCGAATTACTTCAGAACGATGATCATCTGGCCTGCAACAACGTAGACATCGCCATTGACGGTGTGAGTTTCACCGGTCATGAGGGTATCGTTGACGTTAGCCTTGGAGACGTTGCCGTCTGCATCCAGGACACCTGCGTTGTAGATGGTGATGTTGTCCAGACCGAAGGAGAGGACGTCACCTTCCTGAGCGTAGGAAGTAACTTCAGTTGCGGAGTTGTAGGACTTGACGATAGCCTGTGCCTTGACGACACCGATGAGACCGGTGTATTCAACGGTAACGACATAATCGCCGATCCACTTGTCGGTGGTGTGTTCGACAACTGCACCGTCCTTGACGATGTAGTATTCGCCGGACTCGAGGGCACCGGTGTGGGTGATCTGAACCTTGGTACCGGACATCAGGTCGATTGCGTTGTAGAGGAACTTGTCGTAGGTTGCTTCAACGACAGTTGCATCCTTGACGTAAACGATGGACTGACCTTCTGCGAGAGCAGTGGTCTTCGTGATGGTGGTAACAGGAGCAGAGGAATCAACGTAAACGAACGTTGCCTTGTTGTCGCTGTTCAGAACGACGTCGTAGGAGACGTTAGCTCTTGCAGCGAAGGAGGACAGCTTGTTGTAGGAAACAGCTGCATAGGTATCAGCCTTAGCGTTGGAATCGACAACCTTTTCGAGGATGACGATGTCGGAAGCTGCGTAACCGGTAGCGACGAGATCTGCATCAGCAGAAGCTGCGGTGTAGATGTAGCCGTTCTTGATTTCGAGCTTGCCAGCGGTTGCATCGGTACCGATGGTATCGACAGAACCGTTGATGCCGGTGATGTATGCGCCTGCTTCGGTCTGTCTCAGAGCAACAACTGCACCTTCGGTGAGTTCATACTCTTCAACCCAAGCGTCGGAGGAGTTGACGTAACCAACTGCAACGGTGGTGTTGTATTCCTTACCGTCAGCATCCTTGTTGGTGTACTGCTTAGCAGCTCTGGAAGCGAGCTTGCCGTTGGAAAGGAGACCTTCAACGGTAACAGTGATGTCTGCATAGCCTGCGGACTTGTTGTAACCGGTGATGACAGCCTTGCCGTCGGTAACAACTGCGGAGTTGACAACGACTTCGATGTCAGACTTGGAAGCAGAGGTGACCTTGACGTACTTGCCGCCGATGGTGTAAACGGAGACAGTCTGGTTCAGAGTCCAGTTTTCGGGCGTGACTGCGCCGGAAACGAAGGAGTACTTGGTACCGTCGATGTTGACATAGTCTGCACCGATACCGACGAGCTTGCCGGAGACGACAGCGCCGATTTCGAGAACGTCTGCAACATAAGCGGTGCCTGCATCGTTGAGAGCGATAACGTTAGCAACGAGCATGGGAGTTTCGTTGTCGGTGACGAGAGCTTCGCCGGTCCAGACAACTGCCTTTTCGTCAGCGTCAGCTGCGAGATCGTTGGTGAAGCCGTTGCTCAGAGCGTAGATGACAACGCCCTTGTCGTTGGTTTCAACAACCTTAGCGGTCTGGATGGAGTAGGTGTTGAGAACGAGGCGGTCGAAGTCGCCGTCTGCGTCATCATCGTAACCGTAAGCCTTGTAGTAGGTCGGCAGAACCTGAGCGGTTTCCCAAGCTTCGCCGTCAACGGTGACAGCAATACCCTTGGAGGAAGTGGTGCCGCCGATGATAGAAGTATCAGAGGAGTCGGTTGCGTTGACAGTGTAGGTAACACCTGCAATCGTGATGTTGTTGGTGAGAACCTTGTTGCTGTCATAAACGTTTGCGATGACTGCATCTGCATAAGTAGCGGTTGCAACATCGGTGTCAACGGAGATACCGTAGACTTCGTTGGAAACGGAAGAGTAGGTCAGAGTAACGATGCAACCCTTCAGGTCAGCTGCAGTTTCGGTTGCGCCGGAAGCAGCGAGTGCAGCGTTGAATGCTGCGAGGTTGATCTTGTGACCGGTGGACAGAGTGACAACATCGGTAACAGTCTGGACTTCTGCGGAAACAGAAACGAGACCGAAGCCAGCCTTGATGGATTCAACATTCATCAGGATGTTGTATGCGATCTGTGCCATGGTAGCTCTGGAGCAAGCTGCATCATAGTCCCAAACATTGACGTTTGCGTCAAAGTTGTGCTTGGAAGCAACAGAGATCCAGTGGGTTGCCCAGTAAGCGGGGGTGGAGATTTCTGCGAGAGCAGCAACCTCAGACTGAAGACCTGCAGCCTTGACTGCGATGGTCAGAGCCTGTGCAACGGACAGAGTGCCGTTGGGGTTGAAGTTGCCGTTGCCGACACCATCCATGATGCCGCGCTGGGAAACGTAGTTGATGTAAGCGAAGCTCCAAGCTGCGTCCACATCAGCAAATGCGGTGGTAGCTGCGGTCCAGTCATAGGACTTGCCAGCTGCACCGGCATCGAGCTTGGCTGCGATAACAGCAGCTTCTGCTCTGGTCAGCGTGCCGTTCGGGTTGAAATTGCCGTCGCCGGAGCCCTGCATAACGCCGAGCGTACCGAGAACGTCAACTGCTTCTGCATAACCGGTCGCATTGACTGCATCCTGGTCAGCATAGACAGCGGAGACGCTGACTGCGCAAGCGCTTACCATGAGCATAGCAAGCACGAGCGCGAGAAACTTTTTGAAATTTCTCATTTTGTGGTTCCTCCTGTAAAATTTTACATTCAAGGAACGATATGTCAGAGAACACATCGCCCCCTGTGGTTAATATGAT
>JAFUPC010000045.1 GCA_017481495.1 Clostridia bacterium | reverse complement strand
ATCGTGTTCGGGGCTTTTTATAATCCTTTTCAGAGTGATTTCAGATCACTCTTGCTTTGTTGTGCTTGGTGTTGGCTTTCTTTTCGGTAAAATTGAAGGAACTGTTGTAAGTCCTTTAATGTGGTACTTGCAACAGTTCCCTTTATTTCAAAACAAAATGACCTCATCTGTAAGCCGGGTTCTGTCGTGGGCAATCATCTATCTCTATACTGCATTACTGCAATACTCCACGGCAAATCTCTCTGCGCGTGCGCTGCCTCGGCGGCTGCGGCGGGAAACCCGCCGCATACGGGGGTGAACCGTCGGGGTATTGCTTCGGATAGGGTTTACAGCGGACGTATGTTACCATACGAACGGGTGCGCTCTTACCGCACCTTTCCATCATCACCACGCACCGTGTAGGCCGTTCGGCTGTCTGTTTCTGTTGCACTTTCCCGGGTGTCACCACCGGCGGACGTTATCCGTTATCCTTTCCCCGGAAGCCCGGACTTTCCTCACGGTAAGACCTTTCGGCTTGATACCGCGCGATTGCCTGACGGGGTCATATTGTTTTTGAATTCTGTTTTTTGATTTTTGTTAAAGTGGGTTTTCTGGATTTAACGACATCTATGCTTTGACACAGAGGGGAAGAAACCATCTCAGATGCCGAAATTTTCCGTTTCACGAAGTGAAACTGTCCCTCGCCCCTCCACTTTCCTTGGCTCGGCTTTCCTCCGTTTGAAAGAGATGATGAACCGATCAGAAAAACTTATCCGTTCACAAAAGATAAACTGTTCATGAAAAATTTACTGTAAAAATCAACCGTTTTCTTTGTAGGCGGAGATCGTTTTTTCGATGGCGGACTGGGCTTTGGGGGCGAGGGCGGCGTATTGGGAGGCGAGGTCGGACTGGTAGTTGTTGACCATGGTGAGGGTCATGCCGCCGAGGCCGCCGAAGTCGTAGAGGTAGCCGATGTCATAAGTGAGGGTGCTGAAAATGATGTCGAGCATCTCCTCGGACTCGTTATCGCGGCTGCCTTTGGATTTCAGGTACTGTTCATAGTAAGCGGGGGTGAGGGTATTCTTCGATTCTGCGCCGAGCGCGTCAAGGACATAACCTGCTCTCTCGGGGTCGGGGCAGTCCCCCGGGACAAGGAGCATGGCGGCGACGTGCGGGTTGATGGTATGGTAATACCGTGTCTGCGTTTCATCGTACAGCGGAATGGGCAGGATACCAAATGCAGTATCCATTTTCCGCATATTTTCGATGGAATGGAACTCATTGAAGTTGAACAGCCCCTGGTTATTCCGGAACATGGCGATGATATCGTCATTGGATACGCCGAGCCGCGACCACGACAGGGAAAGCTCCGGATTGTACATGACCGTGGTATACTTGTCAAAAATGGACTGCGTGTGTTCGTTATAGAACGTGATCTCCGGATAATCGTCCGCGTTCTTGGTCGTGAACTTCGTTCCGCCGCCGATGAGGCCGAGCGCGATCAGATCGCAGTAATACAGAAGACCGTATTTGTCGTTCATATCAAACTGCCCGTCGCCGTTGACATCCGTTGACACCGTGGATGCCATTTCGTTGTACCGGTCGATCGTCCATTTTTTATCGCGCACCAGCTGATACGGGTCGTCAAGGTCATAATCCGCGAGCATCTGCTTATTGAACAGAAGCACGCCGATGGACTTCTTGTACATGATGGAAATATCGCCCGTCACCATATACAGCTTTCCGCCGACCGTCAGGTCATGAACCGCATTCTGATCCCACCACGGCGCGGAGAGGTCGAGCGTTCCAAGATCGTTTAAGTCGAGCAGATAGCCGGATTCCGCCAAGGTCGTTGCGTTTCTTGTATTGACAAAACCCGCATCATACGCACCCTCGCCGGCGATCACGCTTTTCTTGACCGCGTCATATCCGTAGTTTGACGACGGACAGGCGACGATATCGACGTTGAGCAGCTGCTCCACCGCCGCCGTCCGGCGAAACGCCGCATCGTTGAGTAGGTCTCCCGTTTCCTCATCCGCGGAAAAATCTACGTCGTACCATGTCGCGTTGGAATCATCGTAAACGACGATATTGAATGCCGCACCGTCATAATTGAGTCCTGCGGGCAGGTCGGCTGTATAGGATGTCTCCGTTTCTTTCTCGGTTTCGGCTGCGGGAGCATTGGTTCCGTTTCCGCTTGTCACGGTGTCGCCTCGGCTGTTTCCGCCGCAGGATACCAGAGAAGATGCCGTACCGCCGCACATGAGCACTGCACACAGAAGTGCAAAAAATCGTTTCTGCATCATTATGATCATAACTTTCGCCTTACGAAAGTTATCTCCTTTCTTTCTTCCGTGTTCCAGTAT
>JAFUPC010000044.1 GCA_017481495.1 Clostridia bacterium | reverse complement strand
CTTTCTTTCTTCCGTGTTCCAGTATGCCCGATTATATATTATACCATACTTTTTCCGGAGAATCAAGTGTTTGCCAAAATTTTCTGCATTTTGATTGGATTCTCACAGAAAGAGCGGAAAATTTTCTCCGATTTCCGGAATATTTTTCCAAAAACCTCTTGCGCATCCCACGGATTTTGTGTATAATATAGGTAACAGCAATCCCAAGTACAGAAAGGAACTCCAAAAATGAAAAGACTTGCACTCATTCCGGCATCCCTTCTCTTATCCGCCCTCCTGCTCGCCTGCGGCAGCACCTCCGATGACGGCACCACGACCGAAAACTCTGCCGTCACGACCGCACCTCTGACGGAAGCCGACACAACCGAACCCGCGGAACCTGCGCCCGACCTACCCGATATGGATTACGACGGAGCCGATTTCACCCTGCTCAACGGCAATATGTCCGAATGGATGATGATCTACACCGTCACGGCAGCGGAGGAGACCGGCGATTCCCTGAACGATGCCATCTACCAGCGCAACCGCGCCGTGGAGGAGCAGTTCAACGTGAAGATTGTTGAAGTAAACGATACCAACGCGCACACAATGGCAAAGAAAGCCGTTGCGGCAGGCGACAGCAACTACGACATCCTCCTGACCGTTAAGGCAAACGCGCTTGACCTCGTGCTCCAGAACTACCTCATCGACTACGCGGACATTCCCCACATCGACACGGATGCTTCGTGGTGGGTACAGGGTTCGATGACAAGTATGTCCATCGGCAACCGCGTGTTCTACGGCATTTCCTTATTTGACACAACGCATTATGACGGCGTGCGCACCATCTACTTCAACAAGACCTTGATCGATGCTTATGACCTCGAAAGTCCCTATGACCTCGTCCTGTCCGGCAAGTGGACAATCGACAAGATGCTGGAAATGGGTCTCACAGTCGCAAAGGACGTGGACGGCGACGGCAAATGGGGTGAGAACGATATGTACGGCTACAACACCTGGGATTCCGTGGGCGGACAGACCCTGATGACCGGGTGCGGCGCTTCCCTCTCCGTCCACAAGGACGAAAACGATATGCCGTATTTTGACATGAACACAGATTACTATATCGAACGTCTGGAAAAGGTCACGGATATGCTCGCGCAGGACGGCTTCTACAACACCTTTGCGACCAGTCCGAACAACGGCGGCGTTGCCTACTTCAAAGCCGGCAATTCCCTGTTCTACAATGAAACGATGGGCAACGCGCAGAAGCTGCGCGAAATGACGCTGGACTTCGGCATCATTCCCGGCCCGAAATACAATGAGGAGCAGGAATCCTATTATAACTGCGGCGGCAACCCGTATTTCATGTGTGTCCTGACGACGAATGCCGACCTTGACCGCACCGGTATGGTCATGGAAGCGCTGGCGTATGAATCTGTTGACACCGTTAAGGTCGCGGCATACGACGAAATGCTGGAGGGCAAGGTCTCCCGCGACGATGATTCCGAAGCGATGCTCGACATCATCTATTCCACCCTGGTCTACGACCATCCCATCGCCATCAGCACCATCAACGGCACCATCACCGCCAATTATCTGTTCAAGAACAAAAAGGAATACGCTTCCTACTTTACGAAGAACGAAACGAAAATCCAGAAAGAAATCGACAAATACATCGAAGCATACAACGGTATCGAATAAGCCGCCGCATATTACCATACGAGGAATATCTTCATGAAATTTTCTTTGTTTTCCGACCTGCACCATTATCCCGGCGTCTTCCGCGGGGGAACCGTGGAACATCTGCGCTTCATCCAGTCCCGTGCGGAAAACGCGGGGTGCGACTTCATCATCCACGCAGGAGACTTCTGTCACGGGCCTGCGGAGGTCGCGGACTATGTGAAGCTTTACAACAACTTCCACATCCCGTCCTATCACTGTCTTGGCAACCACGACACCGACCGCACGCCGCTTGCGGATACCCTGCGGTACTACAATATGCCCGCCGGTCATTATTTCTTTGACTGCAAAGGCTACCGCATCATCGTCTGCGACCCCAATTATTATTTTCATGACGGCGAATACATCCACTACGACATGGGCAATTATTACGCCCACGGTGCCGAGCGGGACTATATGCCGCCAGAGCAGCTTGCGTGGCTTTCAGAAACCATTGCCGCCGCTCCCGGCCCGTGTGTGCTCATCAGCCATGAGAGCTTTGAGCGGGAAGCGGACGGGGTGAAGAACCTTTCCGCCGTGCGGGACATCATCAATGCCGCCAACCGCCGGAAAAAGAATTCGGTGCTTCTCGTCATCAACGGCCATTACCACCGCGACAATCTCCGCATCCTTGACGGCGTGTGCTATTTTGAGATCAACTCCACCTCCTACGACTGGGTGCCGAACGCCCATACCTGTTACCCCGAAGACCTCTGCCGCGAAACGACTCTGCTGAACCACACCGTCTGCTACAACGACCCGGTTCACGCGATCGTGACGCTGGAGGGCAATACGATCCGCATCGAGGGCATGGAAAGCACGATGTTCCTCGGCATTAACCGCCGCGAGACCGGGAACAACGACATCTGCGATGCGATGGGACGCCCCGTTGTCCCGCGGGTGCAGTCGGCGGAGATCACGCTCGGATAAGGAGAATGCTTATATGAAACAATGGGTCACGGAGGACTGGGAATTTACCCTGACCGTCATAGACGGAAAAGCGCAGAACTGCCGTCTCGGACTGGAAACGGGAGATGTTTTCGTCTTTTCTTATGCGTGTCCCGGAGGAATGTGTCCGCGAGTCATAAGTGACTTGTTCACCTGGTGCGAGGTCATCCGCTGCGGCGGCGATTTTACCTACCGGGGCGAAAAGGAAAAATACGAAATGGAATTTCTTTGTCCGTGTCACAGCATCCGGTTTCATTTCAAAGCCGTACCCATAAACCGGGACGAAAACGGAAGTCCGTTGCCGAACGCACCGCGGCCGGTGGATTGATACAGGATGAAACAGGAAGAAACGGATGGAAACGGAACAGATTTTACCGGATTATGCTTGACAGCAGGCGCAGAATATGCTATAATAAAGGTATCATTTTTTCTGAAAAAGGAGTTTTTTCCAAATGAACATCCCCCAGTCCCTTGTCGGCCGCGATTTTCTCCGGCTGCTTGATTATACCCCCGAGGAGATCGGTGCGCTCATCGAGTGCGCCGCAGAATTCAAGAAGATGAAGAAGACGGGCATTCCGCACGACACCCTGCACGGCAAGAACGTCGCGCTCATCTTTGAGAAGACTTCCACGCGCACCCGCTGTGCGTTTGAGGTCGCCGCACACGACCTCGGTATGTCCACCACCTACCTTGACCCCAAGGCGTCCCAGATCGGTCAGAAAGAGACCATCGCCGACACCGCGCGTGTCCTTGCCTCCATGTACGACGGCATCGAATACCGCGGCTTCGGTCAGGAGATCGTGGACGAGCTTGCGAAGTATTCCAAGGTTCCCGTCTGGAACGGTCTGACGAACGAATTCCACCCGACGCAGATCCTTGCAGACTTCCTCACCATCAAGGAGCATTTCGGCCGTCTCGCCGGCATCAATTTCGTCTATATGGGCGATGCCCGCTACAATATGGGCAATTCCCTGATGGTCGGATGCGCAAAGATGGGACTCCACTTCACCGCCTGCGCACCGAAGGCGTATTTCCCGGATGCCGCGCTGATTGCGGAATGTGAAGCGGTCGCAAAGGAGACCGGCGCAACACTGTCCTTTATCGAGGATCCGGCGGAAGCCGTGAAAAATGCCGACGTCATCTATACCGATGTTTGGGTCTCGATGGGTGAGCCGGTCGAGGTCTGGGAGGAACGCATCCGCGACCTTGCGGCATATCAGGTCAACGCAGAACTGATGGCGGCAACCGGCAAGGACGAAACCGTCTTCATGCATTGCCTTCCCGCTTACCACAACCTTGACACCGGTGTCGGCCGTGAAATGTGTACCCGTTTCAACCGCGATGCAATGGAAGTCACCGATGAAGTCTTCGAGTCGCCCGCATCCATCGTCTTTGAGGAAGCGGAAAACCGGATGCACACCATCAAAGCAGTCATGGCGGCAACGCTTGGCTGGAAGGCAAAGAAAATCATCTGAACAGAAAAAAAGCACCGCTTACCCGTCCTCTTCACGGAAAACGGTGCTTTTCCCATAAGGAGAACCGTTTTCAATATGGAAAATCGTATGTTTTCAAGCGATACCGCTTCCCTCCTCGCCCTTGTCTCCTCCGTCCTCCGTCATTACGGTGTCCCAACCCCGCACCCTACCCTGCCCGAAGCCGACCGCCTGCTTGCCGTATCTCCGCGCAATGTTGTCATTCTGCTCTTTGACGGCATGGGGATGAATGTTCTTGAAAAGCACCTGCCGGATAATGCGTTTCTGCGCCGGCATCTGATTACGCCGATTGCATCCGTTTTTCCGCCGACCACGACCGCCGCAACGACCACGATGGAAACGGGACTGTCCCCGGCAGAACACGGATGGCTCGGCTGGTCGCTGTATTTCCGCGAAGTCGGAGAATGTGTGAATCTGTACCCGAACACGGTCACGCAGTCTAATGGTCGGAAAGCCGCCGATTATCACATTGCCCGCACGGTACTGCCGTATCGGACGGTTTTTGATAGAATTGAGGAAACCGCACCGGACGTCACCGCGCGCTGGGTCTCCCCGTATTCGGAGTACGCGGCGAAAACGATTCCGCAGCTGTGCGATGCGGTATCCGCACTCTGTCGGGAGGACGGACGGCACTACATTTACGGCTACCACATCCAGCCGGACTACGATATCCACGACCTCGGCACGGAACACCCAAAAATCGCGGAGCATCTCCGCCGCATCAACGATGCCGTGGAAGCACTCTGTGCTTCTCTTTCCGACACGCTGGTCTTCGTGACTGCCGACCACGGGCTGGTCGATACCGCATGGCGGCCGCTGTACGCGCATCCGGATGTCACAGAGTGCCTGTCCCGCGCGCCGTCGATTGAAACCCGCGCCATGTCGCTTTTTATAAAAGACGGAATGCACACACAGTTTGTCTGCGCATTCACAGAGCATTTCGGCGATATTTATACGCTGTATCCGCGGGAAGCAGTTCTGGCGAGACATTTCTTCGGCGGCGGGAACATTCATCCGCGCACGCCGGACTTCATCGGGGATTTTTTAGCCGTTGCGAGCGGCAATATCTCCATCGACCCGGCAGAAACACCCGATGCACACCCGTTCCGCGCCGCACATGGCGGGATGACGGAGGAAGAACGGTTTGTGCCGCTGATCACTGTCTCCTGTTGAGTTTCCGAATGGAATAACCGCATGCAAGAGGTCCCGCGGCATCGCCCGGAACTTCTTCTTTTTGAATCGGTTTTTACCGCATTGTAAAATTTTATCGCCGAAATCGTCGAACCCCTTGACGGCGCGCGCGCAATATGGTATACTGTGCATACAGCATCACAATGCGTATAGCATATGATGTCGAAAGCATTTTACAAAACACGGAGGGTTCATTTTGAAGCATCTTCTGAAAATATATATCCTGTGCGCCGTCCTATTTCTCGGCATTCTTGCCGTCACCGCCTGTTCCGATGACAGCACGCATTCAGAGGAGACCGGGACAGGCACGGCGGAAACTCAAATCCCGGTCACATCCACAGGCAGTGCGACCGACACAGACGGGTATCCCTATTCTTTCACACTGGACGACGGCACGGAGAAGACGATCTATTTCTCCGACAGCGACCCTGCCGATTACGCGGAACTGCATCTGGCACAGCTCGATGATACCGGGGTGCCGAACCGTATCGTTCTGCATCGGTGGGCGGGCGGAACGGGTGTGTATATCGAAAACGCCTATGTCTTTGACGGTACGACCGGAGAAAATCTGCCTGTCACGCCGCCCGAGGACATCATCGCGCAGTATCTGACGGTGGATAACACCAATGACGGCTGGATTCTGCACATCGGCGGCGCGGAATATACGATTTCCAAAGAACAGTTCGCCGATTATGCGGCAGACCAGATCTACGAAACGCCGGATTTTTCCCACCAGATCGATTATTCCGTCGAAAACGGACAGTTGTACTGTGCCATCGGCATTTTGTGCGCAGGCATGGGAACCGGATACGCAGAGGAATCCCTGTCGGTACGGTATCAGTATGCGGCAGGAACGGACGGTACCCCGGGTGCTGTCATTCCCGCCGAAATCACATTCCGCCGCGCGGCAGGCGCGTTATCCGGCACTATTGAAGAAGCGGTAACGGATACGGATACCGTCACGGCAGCCCCGGTTCAGCCGCCGCAATCAACACCGTCGGTACCGCCGACACAGCCTGTACCGACCCCGTCCCCGACAGAAACCCCCGCACAACCCGAACCCCCTGCACCGGCCGAAACAGAAGCACTCCCCGAAACCGAACCTCCTGCCGCAGAACCCCCGTCTCCGGCAGAGACAGAACCGCCCGCCGATGTTTCAGCAGAGAATCCGCTTCCCGCCGAAACGGAACTGGTGACAGAAATACCGGTACAGCCGGAGGTCATCGAACCGGAAACGCCGGAGGTCATCCCGCCGGATGCGGACACGGAATCCGCTTTCGGGGAAAACGGGATTTCCGGTGCATGATTTTTCATTTCCCTCTTGCATTTTCCTCTCTTTTCTGTTATAATAGGAATATCGAATATATGATTCCAAAGGAGAATATTTCCAATGAAAGCAACAGCAGCAGTATTTGAGGGCGCAGGAAATCCCTTTTCCGTCCGTATGTTTGAAGTCACGGACACCCCGCGGGGCTACGGCAGATCGGAGCTGATCGCCTCCGGCATCTGCGGAACTGACATCCACATGGTGGACGGAACGCTCAGTGCTCCCGCGCCCTCCATCATCGGTCATGAATTTGTCGGCAAACTGGTCGACTGCGATGCCGAAGAGGCGGAAAAGTACGGGCTTTCCATCGGCGACAACGTCATTGCGGACATCGCCGTTCCGTGCGGAGAATGCCTGCTCTGCAAAACGGGCGACGAAGCCAACTGTGTCAACATGGGTGTCACCAACGGCGGCTCCATTGAAGAAGCACCGTATCTGTGGGGCGGCTACACCGAGGTCAACTATACCCCCCTCTCCAATCTCGTAAAGATTCCCGCATCGCTCAATCCGACAGCCGTCGCGGCATTTGCCTGCCCCGGTCCGACCGCGATGCACGCATTCAAGTTAGCGGAGCGCGCAAACATCCGCCTGTTTTCCGAGACCGTCGCCGTCGTACAGGGACTTGGGCCGGTCGGCTGTTATGCGATTCTGTATCTGAAAGCGATGGGCGTTGACCGGGTTTACGCGGTTCTTGCAAGCAATAATGAAAAGAAGATCTCCCTTGCCCGGGCGCTTGGTGCGGATGAGGTCTTCTCCCTTGCCCGTGATGGTGAGGAAGCGGTCACAGCGCGTCTTTCATCGGAGCACGGAGGACTCGGCGTTGACCTCGTTTATGAAGCATCCGGTTCCCCAAAAGCCGTTCCGCTCGGCATGAACATCCTGCGCAACCGCGGCATCTATCTCGTCCCCGGTCAGTACAGCGCGGCAGGTGCGGTTGCCATCCATCCCGAAACCATCACGTTCAAAGCCATCCAGATCATCGGCTCCTCCCAGTACGACATGGACGATGTCCGCGCGTATCTCGCATTCCTCGAACAGCACATGGAACTGGAAGAAAAGATCCTCGCGCTCGCAAGCACATATCCCGTTGCGAAGATCAACGAAGCCGTGGCAGATGCCAAAGCCGGCAAAAACATCAAGACACTTCTGACAAAATAAACGAGGCGACCCCAAATGGCTTCTCTGTTACTGCCCATTATTTATCTGTCCTTTGTTTCCCTCGGACTGCCCGATTCCCTGCTCGGCTCCGCGTGGCCGGTCATGCAGGGAGAACTCGGCGTACCGATGTCCTACGCGGGTATCATTTCCATGATTATCGCGGGCGGCACCATCGTTTCCAGTCTGAATACCGCCCGTCTCATCTGCCGCTTTGGCACCGGTGTCATCGCCGCGTGCAGTGTCGGAATGACGGCGGCAGCACTCTTCGGCTTTTCGGTCACGGATACGTTTCCTGTCATGTGCCTGTGGTCGGTTCCCTACGGTCTCGGTGCCGGTGCCATTGATGCCGCCTTGAACAATTATGTTGCGATTCACTATTCCTCCCGCCACATGAGCTGGCTTCATGCGTGCTGGGGTGT
Organism: Clostridia bacterium; assembly: GCA_017481495.1. Lineage (GTDB taxonomy): Bacteria > Bacillota > Clostridia > Oscillospirales > CAG-272 > RGIG3925. Next base: position 23,828 of record JAFUPC010000044.1, on the reverse strand, counting down.
CGGTGTTTCCATCAGTCCCAACGTCATGGGATACTGCCTGTCGAATCAGTTCGGCTGGCACATGGGCTACCGCACGATCTCCGTTCTGCAGATCGTTCTGACCGTGTGTCTCATCCTCGCCGTCCCGCTCTGGAAAAAACAGACGGATTCCGGGGAGGAAGATACCGTTGCGGCACTGTCGTTTGGGCAGGCGGTGAAGATTCCGGGGGCGGTGTACATTTTCGTCGCATTCTTCGGCTTCTGCGCGTTTGAAGCAACGGCAGGTCTGTGGGCATCCAGCTACCTTGTCGGATACCGCGGTGTGGATGCGGAGACCGCATCCCGCTTCGCTTCTCTGTTTTATCTCGGAGAAACCGCAGGACGGTTTGCAAACGGCTTCATCTGCGACCGCTTCGGCGATCGGAGCATGATCAAAGCCGGAACGGTTCTCATGATACTCGGCTCCGTGATGATTTTCCTGCCGCTCGGCGGGGATACCGTCGCGCTCATCGGTCTTGTTGTCGCGGGACTCGGTGCGGCACCGGTCTATCCGTGCATCATTCATTCCACCCCCGACAACTTCGGGAAAGAAAAGTCCCAGGCGATGGTCAGCATCCAGATCGCCTGTGCCTACTGCGGAAGCACGTTCATGCCGCCGATCTTCGGATTCCTTGCGGAAAACGTCTTCTCGCTCGGACTGTACCCCGTTTATCTCGCCGTTTTCGCGGTGCTGATGCTCATCATGACAGAGTGCCTGAACCGGACGGTGAAGGTTTCCCTGCGGTGATGATAAATTCATTTTTATAAATAAAAACACATCCGCCAAAAAATACAGCAGATGTGTTTTTTGTTGTAAGACGGCAGTTAGCCGTTAAGTGCTTTCTTATCGCAGATGAGCACCACGTCCGGATGTGCCTTGAGGATGGTCGCGGGGCACTGCGTGGTGATTCTATCGTGGAGCATCTGCGCGACAGCAGCGTGCTTGTTTTCGCCGTTTGCAAGGAGAATGATCTTCTTTGCCTTCATGATGGAGCCGATGCCCATCGTGAACGCGCGGGTGGGAACGTCTGCCTTGGACGCAAAGAAACGGGAGTTTGCTTCGATGGTGTTGTCGGTGAGATCGGTGACATGGGTGCCGGCAATCAGCGCGTCGTCCGGCTCATTGAAGCCGATGTGACCGTTCTGACCGATGCCGAGAACCTGCAGGTCAACGCCGCCTGCCGCTTCGATCGCCGCATCGTATGCCGGGCCTTCGGTTTCGGGGTCCTTTGTCAGACCGTTGGGAACGAACGTCTTTGCCTTGTCGATGTTGACGTGGTCAAAGAGATTCTGATTCATGAAGTAGCGGTAGGACTGCTCGTGGGTCGGTTCGATGGGATAGTATTCGTCGAGGTTGTAGGAGGTCACGCGATCAAAGCTGATCTCGCCCGCTTCATACATGGCGATGAGATCCTTATACATTCCGACAGGCGTGGAACCGGTTGCGAGACCGAGCACGCAGTCGGGCTTCTCTTTCAGCAGACCGGCGATGATATCCGCACCTGCTTTGGACATTTCTTCGTAATTTTCGCAGACAATGATTTTCATTAGTTCTGATTTCCTTTCCGTAACATAAGATCCAAACGTGTTTCGGATCTCATGTGTTTTCTTATATTATAGCACGGATTACCGAAAAAAGCAAGAGGATTTCCTCAAAAAACGCAGATCCGGCTTAAATTCTGCAATCGAAGTTTTCTCTGTTGCGGGTCGGCTCATAATCAAAGTGATACCGCTCCGAGAGCGCCGCACTTTCCGTGCCGTAATCCCGACGGATACGCGCAAGGGCATCTTCCTCTCCATGATAAGGTGAGAGCGCAAAGACAAACCGGAATGCGTGCGGGTGCAGCTCATACGCTTCCTCCGGCTCCGGGCCGCAGGAGTTGGAACCGAGACCGCGCACGGCGTAGTCCAGATACAGATGGTTGTGCTGCGCATCCCGCACAAGCTCGTGACGGTGATCGGCGTTTTTCAGCGTGTCAAGCGAATAATCGTGTACGGCAAACGCAAACGACGGTGCGGCGCAGAACAGAAGTCCCGCCCCGTCCGCATCGGTCAGCGCAAGATACCGCGTGTCACACCGCTCCCCGTTGTCCTGCGGACGGTCGTAGAGGACTGTCATGTCGGAAACGGCGGAATCGTACTTGCCGATGAGCGTACACGCCTTGCGGTCGGGATAATTTTCCTGCCAGCCGCGACCGTACCACTGCACACGGTCAAAGGCTTTCGGCGTTTCAAACCGTACACCGATGCGTGGCAGGACATCCGGCAGCATTCCAAACGGTTTTGCATCCGTTTCCGCAAGGATCGTGCCGTCCGCATACAGGCGGTAAGTCAGCGTGCAGAAATACCCGAGATAGACGCCCTCGGAAACGATCTTTCCGGTGTAAGTCAGAACGGTGGCACCGTTTTCTTCCGTGACGGTGTGCGATTCTTCCTGGAAAATCATCCTGTCCAGATGCTTGTCGTCCCAGAGGTCGCGGAAATGCCGCTTGCGGATGCCCCGTATGATACCGTCATTGTCGGTATTTACGCGGTAGAAGCTCATCTTCATCGGGCGGTCAAGCAGAACTGTGTCCCTACACTTCATGGAGCAGAGACAGCCCTCCCGCCACACAGCGGTAACGTCGCCCATGACTGCCGTCACAAGACGGCGGGTGTCCGTAATCCGGACGTTGCCGGACGGTACGGAGAACGGCTTTGCCGCTTCTTTTTCAAACGACACCTGCGCATACCCAAGGTCGCGTTCCCCGGAAAACAGCATCACATTCATGTGGTACTGTGCCCCCGGCGTGCGGACAGCGGGCAATTCTGTCGGATAATCGAGCGTCACCACCTCGCCGGGGCCGAAATCCAGTCCCGTTTTCGTGCCGCTTTGGATGGGCTTGGTGTCCTCGCAGAGATTCCAGATCATCGTGCAGTTGTCCAGCCGCTCAAAGGAATTGCGGCAGTAGACCTCCAGCTTCCCGTCTTTGGGTCGGATGCGCAGAGGGCTCATCACATATTTGATCTCATACATCGACGGCTTCGGTGTGCCGTCGGAGAAGCAGTAGCCGTCAATGACAAAGTTCGCCCAGTTTGGGCCCTCGTCAAAATCGCCGCCGTAGAGATACGTCACCGTGCCGTCGGGCAGCTTCTTTGCAAAGCCGTGGGACTTGAATTCCCAGACGAAACCGCCCTGCAGCTGCGGGTGGGTGTCAACGACATCCCAGATGTCCGCAAGGCCCCCCGGAGAATTGCCCATCGCGTGGCCGTATTCGGTCATGATCGCCGGGAAATCGGACTCCATGTCCGCAAATTTATGCACCGTTTCCATGTTCGGATACCCGTACTGGCGGAAGTCGGAGAACTTCGGGACGTCATTGTCATCCTGCGCCTGTAAAATCGGCTTTTTATTCAGCCGGGAACGGAGCCACGCGGCGCACGCGACCAGATTTTCCCCCTGCCCGCATTCGTTGCCGATGGACCAGACGACGACGCAGGTCTCGTTCTTGTCGCGCTCATACATCCGCTCCACGCGGTCAAGATATGCCGCCCGCCATGCCGGGGTCTTGGACAGCCATCCCTGCTCCCACGCCGCACCGCAGCCGTGTGTTTCGAGGTCTGCTTCGTCCACAACATAAATGCCGAGTTCGTTGCAGTATTCGTAGAACGCCGGATGCTGCGGATAATGGGAGGTGCGGATGGCGTTGAAATTGCAGGATTTCAGAAGCTTCAGCTCCCGCTCGATCTGCTCCGCTGTGATGGCACGTCCGGTTTCCGGATGATATTCGTGACGGTTCGCGCCGCAGAACACGATCGGATGCTCGTTGACACAGAACAGGCCGTCGATGATAGCGCTTTCCCGCAGTCCCACCTTTTTTGAATGGATCTCGGTTTCTTTCTCCCCCTGGAATACCGTGATCACAAGCTCATAGAGATACGGATGCTCCGCGTTCCACGTTTCCGGCGCGGGTAAGTCAAACTTCACGGACGTTTCCGTGTGCAAATCACACTTGCGCGTGCGGCGATCAAAGGTCAGCTCGGCGCGCAGGTCGGTGTTTTCGCGGTTCGGCTTCAGAACGACGGCAACGGAGTCCTGCGTGGTGCGGATCTCGTAGTCCCACAGACAAACCTTGTTTTCAAAGATCAGATACACCTCGCGGAAAATGCCGTTCGCCATCCACATATCCTGATTTTCCAGATACTGCGCATCGGAATACGTCCAGATCTCCACGCAGATGTCATTTTCGCCGGTATAATCAACATATGACGAAATGTCAAACTCGGCGGGGATGCGGCTTCCTTTGGAAAAACCGACATACTTGCCGTTTATGTACAGATTGAACGCGCCGTCCACTCCGTCAAAATGCAGAATGACATCCCGTCCAACCGCTCCCCCTTCAAGGATGAATTTCCGGCGGTAGATGCCGAGCGGATTGATTTCCCCGATATACGGCGGATTGAACGGGAACGGATAATCGACGTTCGTGTAGCGCGGAACGCCATAACCGCAGAACTGCCACTCGGACGGAACGGGAATACCGTCCCACGCCGAGAGATCTTCTTTTGCGGCAGAACCGTCCGTGTACGCGATGTCGTCTTCGATGTACTTGAATTTCCAGTCGCCGCACAGGCTCTGGATGCGGTCGGAGTCGTATTTGGAACGGTAGTCAATGCCGGATTTCTGCGCGGGAAGCACGATACTGCGCGCGGGCAGACGGTTTTCGTGCAGTGCCGCGGGATTTTCAAATTCGGGTCTCATGTCTTGTTCTCCTTTTCGTTGTGTTTATAACGGATATTCGTACAGATAAAAATCGGTCCAGCCGGTGTCCTCGTAATAGAGCCGCGTTTCCGCGACCTGATAAAATCCGGCTTTTTCGTACAAATGCTTTGCGGGCAGATTCTTTTTGAGCACATCGAGCCGCACGGTCTTCTGTCCGTTTTCCCGGCAGACACGGAAAATTTCCCGCACCATCGCCTGCGCGACCCCGCGCCCCTGAAATGCTTTTGCCACGCCGAGCGCGTGAACGACGGTGATCTCCTCGGTTCTCGCCGGAATGCGCCACGGTGCCGTGTCGTAGCCTTCGCAGGCGGTGTGATTGAGTACGCAGACCCCCGCCCAATAGCCATCTGTCTCATAAATGTAAAGTTCCCCGTTTTCAACGGATGCATATATAAATTCCGTCTCCGGATAAATGCCGATCTTCCACTCCGGATGATAGGGTGAATCCGCCATGTCGGCAATCAGGGTATGATAAAACGCGATGACCGCATCGCATTCTGCGGGAAGTGCTTTTCGGAATGCCGTCATATCAGCAGAACCCCGCAATGTATGCCCGGATCGTTTCCGCCGATGCTCTGACAGAGCCGGAGATCATCGCATCGCTTCCGCCGCCGCGACCTCCCAGCGCCGTTGTGATCTCCTTTGCCCGTGCGCGCAGGGGGACATTTTTTGCACCGATAACGAACAGATACCCGTCCGTGTCATTTCCGGAAAACGCCGCGCAGATGCCGGTACATTTCTCCGTCCCCGCGTTGACAATGGAACGGAGCGTGCTGTTGTCCGCGCCCTCTTCAAAAATGCAGAGATTGCCGTCGGTTTCGGGCAGTGCGGCGATCTTGTACGAAAGCAGTTCCCGTCTTACGGCGGCAAGCTCGCCTTTCAGCGTGTAGATCTGGTTCTGCAAACGCGCAACACCTGCCGCGGCTTCTTCGGGTTTTGTGCAGAGGGTGACGGCGATGTCCGAGAGAACGGCGTGCTTTGTTACGTAATCCCGCCGTGCGCGTTCCCCGCACAGAACGGTCAGCCGCATTCCGCCCTTGTAGCGGATGGCATCGACGATCTTCACAAGTCCGATCTCCCCGGTGTACGCGACGTGCGGCGCACAGCAGGCACAGACATCCACCCCCGGAATCGTCACGATGCGAACATCCTCCGAAAGTTCCAGCTTGGAGCGGTAGTCAAGCATTTCCAGTTCTGCGGCATCCGGATAAGACACGACGATGGGAAAATTTTCCCGCACGATGCGGTTGGCATAGTCTTCTGCTGCCGATAACTGTTCCCAGGTCAACTCCCCTGTGGTGTCCAGGGTCAGAAAGTCGTCGTTCATATGGAATCCGACGTTTTCATAGCCGTATTCCGCGTGCAGAAAGCCGGAGAGGATATGCTCCCCCGTGTGGTTCTGCATCCGGTCGTAGCGGGTGTCCCACTCGATATTGCCTGTGACCGTTTTCCCCGGTGTCAGGGGTGCGGAAACGGTATGGATGACCGTTCCGTTTTTCATCTGCACATCAAGCACATCCGCGCCGCCAAGCACCCCGCGGTCTGCATACTGCCCGCCCTGCTCCGGGAAAAAGGCGGTCTTGTCAAGGGTGACGTCAAACGTACCGTTCTCCCCCGGAATACAGGACAGCACCACCGCCGCAAATTCCTTTTGGTAAGCGGATTCGTTGTATAAAAGTTGTGTCATGGAAAATTCCTCATTTTCTTCGGTAAGTATATATATTGTACCATATTTTGAAAAAAGATACAAGTTCCTTGACAAATTTTCTTTTCTGTGGTACAATATTTTTGAACGGAACCCCATTCCGCCGTACAACCTCAAAACTACAAAAATTCTCCACCCAAAGGAGCCATCATGAATAAATATTATCTCGAAAAAGCCGACATCAACACTCCGAAGCTTTATGAAACCGAAGTCATCTCCGACAATATCGTGGACATCGTTCCCGATGAAACTGCGTTCTTCGGTGTCCGCGCGGTGCCGCTCGGAAAAAACAAGGAAGCCTTTGTCACAGGCGAGAAATTCATTCTCGATTTCGGCGATCACTGTGTCGGAACACTTTCGTTCCGTCTGCGCCATGAAGCGCGGTATCTCGATGCGCCGGTGCGGCTGAAACTGCGTTTCGGGGAGACCGCTTACGAGCTGTCCCGCGATTTTTCGACGTATCACGGCGGTCTCTGCCCGTCGTGGCTGCAGGAGGACATTGTCACCGTGGACTTTCCGGAGATCGTACATCTTGTGCGCCGCTACTGCTTCCGGTATCTGGAAGTCACGGTCATCAACACCCCGAATGCGGTGCGCCTGACCGACTTCACCGTCACGGGCATTTCTTCCGCAAATTATGCCAATCTCGAACCACTGCCCCATGGCACCGACCCGGAGCTTGTCGCAATCGACCGCGTTGCCGCAAAAACGCTTGCCGACTGTATGCAGACCGCATATGAGGACGGCCCCAAGCGCGACCGCCGTCTCTGGACGGGAGATTTGCGGCTTCAGGCGCTGACCGACTATTATCTGTTCAAAAACGACCGCCTTGCGCGCCGGTGTCTCTATCTGTTCGCCGCGTGTGAGGAGGAGGGCAAATATCTGCCCGGCTGTCTTTACCAGAAGCCGTCCGTGTTCTTTGACGACGGCATGGGCATCTGCGACTACGCAATGCTGTTCTGCTCTGCCCTCTGCGACTATTACGAGCACACCGGTGACACCGCAACCGCATCTGACATTTATCCCGTTGCACAGCGGCAGATGGATCTTGCCTGCTCCTGCATCCGGGAGGACGGTTCCCTGCGGTTTTTGGACGGCTGGTTCTCGTTCATCGACTGGGCACCCGACATTCAGCGGATGCTCCCGTGTCTCGGTGTCGTTTTATATTCGATGGAAAAAATGGCGTGCCTTGCGCGCGCACTCGGGGACACGGAACACGCAGATGTATGGAGCACAAAGCTTGCCGACACCCGCGAAAAGGTTTACGCAAACTTCTTTGACAAAACGGAGAACTGCTTCATCACTGACAAATATGAGAAGCGGCAGTATTCCGTGCAGGCACAGGCATGGCTCATTCTCGGCGGCGTCATCACAGGCGACGAAGCGGTTTCCGTGCTCCGCGGCTGTCTGTCCTCCGAAGAATCGCTGAAACCCGTCACGCCGTATATGCACCATTATGTCGTCGATGCAATGGTCAAGCTGGGTCTGACGGACGAAGCAAAGGATTACGTCAAGTCCTATTGGGGCAGTATGATCAAAAACGGCGCCGACACGTTCTGGGAAGCGTATGACCCGAAGAATCCCGAACTGTCGCCCTACAGCGACGTTATCATGAACTCCTTCTGCCACGCATGGAGCTGCTCGCCGTCGTACTTCATCCGCCGTTATTTTGTAAAGTAAGACCATGACCGACGAAACGATCCGGAACTTATCGGACATCCTCCGCGCATCGAAACGCCTTGTCGTGTTCACCGGTGCCGGGATCTCGGTGCCGTCGGGAATCCCCGATTTCCGCTCGCCTGGCGGGCTGTATATGCAGAAGGAATTCGACGGCGCAAGTCCCGAAGAGATCATCTCACACACCTATTTTCTCAAAAACACCGCGCGCTTTTACCGTTTCTACCGCGAAAAAATGTTGTATCCGGATGCAGAACCAAACGATGCGCACCGGTTTCTGGCCGCGCTTGAAACCGACGACCGCCGTGTCACAGTCGTCACGCAGAACATCGACGGTCTGCATGAGGCCGCAGGTTCCACGCACGTCATCCCCCTGCACGGAACCGTTCACCGCAATTTCTGCGTAAAATGCGGCAGGCAATTCGACCTTGCGGGTCTGCTTGCACATCTCGATGCAGACGGCATTCCGCGCTGTCCCACCGACGGAGCGATTATCAAGCCGGACGTCGTTCTGTATGAGGAACCGCTTGACGAAGCCGTAGTTTCCGATGCGCTCGATGCCATTGCGGATGCTGACACGATGCTCATCATCGGCACATCGCTTGTCGTTTATCCGGCGGCATCGTATATCCGCTATTTCGGCGGAGAGCATCTGCTGCTCATCAACAAGTCGGAAACGCCGTATGACCGCATGGCGGAGATCGCGGTGTATGATGATGTGGTGAATGTGGTGAAACGGTTGGATGGAATATGGCTTTGAAAAGAATCCGATATATGAGCAAAGTACTGTCGTTTTGGCAGTGCTTTTGCTTTTAAAAAGGTAAAAAGGAATCCGTCCGGGATTCCTTTTCTTTGAAATATAATACGATCTCAAATATTCTATCTGAGATTTCTTTCAAAATATCCTGCGCATGATTTCTATCGTGTTTTACAGTTTCAAGGTGTATTGTCAAATTTTCCAATTTTGATGTTTTATCTGCATAATACTTCATAATATCAACAGATTTTGCAATGGCTTCATCGATCTTTTTCATATCTGACGGCAGTATTTTGCAGATGTAATCACCAAGCCGTGCTTTATTAACACAAACAATACAGGAAGTATTGGCACTTCCATCCAGTAAAAGTGTTTCATCCTCCGCCAAAACCGATGTAAGCGGAACCATCATCGGTAAAATATCCGGATCATGTGTTATGGGAACAACAATCGTATTCGGCGATTTTTTATTTGCAATGTCGTTCTGTACAATAATGCACGGACGCAATTTCTGCATTTCGCTTCCGATTCCTACACCAAGATTGCAATGATATACCCGTCCTCTCTTCAAAGACCGCTCTTTCGCCCGTACAGCCATGGCATCAAGGTACAGTTTGGTTTTTAACCATTCCAGATAATTTCTCGTTTTTTTCCAGATCGATGTTCATCATTCAGTCTTTCCTGTTTTTTATTCCCAATTACCTTTTGTGTTCCTATAAACTGCACGCAAAAACCGAACGACAAATTGAAATTGGTACACTCATTACTTTATAATGCTTTGATATAAATACGAATAGTTCTTCCTTTTCTGTTTAAGTATTTTCTATCCATTTCGAAGCCCAGTTTTTCGTGCAAAGCAATACTAGCAACATTATTATCGTCTACTCCGCCAACCGCAATGGTATATCCTTTTTTCTTTGCATATTCCAATGCCATCGTTTCCGCCAAAAATCCAAAACCCTTCTTTTTAAAACCTTCCTTAATTTCCGGACCGCAACTGATAATGTGGTGGGAATGTGCAAATAAATTCATAAATCCAACAACAGTATCATCATTATAAACTACCATAAATTCAAAATAGGCACCGTTATGATTTTTATTTATGCTTTCATCAATCAGATGTTTTCTTTCCTCAAATGACATTGAACCATAGTCCGTACCGTCAAAATCTTTTATATTATCATAGGTTATCGGTTTTAAACATATCATTTTTATGACCGTTCCTTTCTAACGCTTTGGGAAGTTCGTGACGATTTCCGTCAGGAATTCGTGCCTGCGGCGCGAAAGTCACAAAACTCCCGGTCTGAAAAATGACCCATTTTTCAAACTTGTACCTCTGCCAAATTCTTATTTATCGAATGTATTTTCATCGATCGGGAACACTAAATCGAATTGGGATATATATTATAACACATTTGCCGCCAAAATGCAACACCTTTTTCAATGATTCATCAAACCCATATCCATCTTCCAAAATATACCATTTTCCTGACACAAATTCGTGATTTCCTCACATCCAGTTTACATTCGCTTCATGTTTCTATGTTATAATGTTTTTATTGTTACAAAAATCCATATTTTAAAAGAAAGGATACCGCTTTGCTTCGATTACACGAAATCCGAAAATCCTACACCGTCGGCGATACGACCGTCGATGCGCTGGGCGGGGTCTCCATTGACTTCCGCGAGCATGAATTTGTCTCCATTCTCGGTCCGTCCGGGTGCGGCAAAACCACGATGCTCAACATCATCGGCGGTCTTGACCAGTACACCTCGGGCGACCTTGTCATCTCCGGTAAATCGACCAAAGAATTCCGCGACGCCGACTGGGACACCTACCGAAACCATTCCGTCGGCTTTGTCTTCCAGAGCTATAATTTAATTCCGCACCAGACCGTTCTTGCCAATGTAGAGCTGGCGCTCACCCTCTCCGGTGTTCCGGGGACCGAACGCCGGAAACGCGCCATTGATGCGCTCACCCGCGTGGGTTTGGGCGACCAGCTGAAAAAGAAGCCGAACCAGATGTCCGGCGGTCAGATGCAGCGTGTCGCCATTGCACGCGCACTCGTCAACGACCCGCAGATTCTGCTGGCAGACGAACCGACCGGCGCACTGGACTCCGAGACCAGCGTCCAGATCATGGAAATCTTGAAAGAAATCTCTCACGACAAGCTCATCATCATGGTCACGCACAACCCCGACCTTGCCGAGCAGTATTCTTCCCGCATCATCCGTCTGCTCGACGGTCAGGTCACAGGCGACACCGCGCCGTACAACGCGGACGAGATGCAGTCCCTTGCCGCCAAACTGGATGAAAAGGTGCAGAAAAAGCCGTCCATGAGCTTCCCCACGGCGCTGTCCCTGTCGATGAACAACCTGATGACCAAGCGCGGCAGAACGCTTCTGACCAGCTTCGCCGGTTCCATCGGCATCATCGGTATTGCGCTGATCCTCTCGATCTCCACCGGCGTGCAGTCATATATTGACCGCGTGCAGGAGGACACGCTGGCATCCTACCCCATTTCCATCGAAGCGGAATCGGTCGATATGACCAGTCTCATCACCACGCTGATGGATACCCGTTCCGAGGTTCTGGACGAGGATGGTGAAGATTCCGAAACCGTTTACGACCGCGTTTATACCAGTCCTGTTCTGTACGACCTGATGAATTCGATGAACAATGTCGATACGAACGTCAACAACCTGAGCGCGTTCCGCGATTACATTGAATCCAATAACGATTTCAAGGATGTGCTTTCCGCCATCGAATACGATTATGCGGTTGACCTGAACATCTACACCGAAAATCCGGACGGTGAGATCATTCTCTGCGACACGCAGGAGCTGATTTCCGATGTGTACGCAATGGGCGAGGAACAAACCGCCGGAATGAGCACAATGATGGACAATTCCGCCGCGTTTTCCTCCATGCAGACCTGGCAGGAAATGCTGTCCGGTGAGGACGGTGCTCCCGTCAGCGATCTTCTGATGACACAGTACGACATTCTCTACGGCGCATGGCCGCAAAATTACGACGAGGTCATTCTGTTCGTCAACAACAGAAACGAAATCAGCGACCTGACCCTGTACACCCTTGGCTTAAAAACCGCCGATGAAGTCAGAGAGATCATGACCGCCGCCATGAACCAGGAGGAAATCGACACAAGCAATCTCGATTCCTGGTCATATGAAGAAATCTGCGGAAAAGAATACAAGCTGATCCTATCCTCCGACCTTTATACGCAGAACGCGGACGGCACGTTCACCGACCTGTCCGCCACCGCAACGGGGCTGGATATTCTCTACGACAGCGACAAAGCGATTCCGATTAAAATCATCGGCATCGCAAAGCAAAATCCGGATGCCGTTTCCGGCATGATGACGAACGGCATCGGCTACACCGCCGCGCTGACGGAATACGTCATCGAAACTGCAGCTGACACCGCGCTTGTCAAAGCACAGCTTGCCGACCCCGACACCGATGCCATTTCCGGTCTTCCGTTTCTGACGGAGGATGGCGAGACCATTTCCGATGCGGAGAAAGCGGAAAAAATCAAAGCGTATTTCGCCACCCTCTCCACCGCGGAAAAAGCGGCTGTCTACACTTCCATTGCCTCCGTCCCGTCCGAGGAACTTCTCGCGCAGGCCGCCTCTGGGGCGGAAGCATCGTTTAACCGCGATACGTTCGTGCAGATGATGACCGCCTCCTACGCCGAGGAAATGGGCATGGACGACACCGCCGCCATTGAAGACTACATTGCCAAAATGACGGATGAGGAACTGCTCTCCTACGCCGTGGAAGCTGCGAAACAGCAGGCGGCCGCACAGTATGCGGAGCAGATTTCCGCCCAGCTCGGCGCACTCCCGGCAGAACAGGTCGCGGCAATGCTTGACACCACCGAATACACCGAAAGCCAGTACGCCGCATTCTACGACGACTATATGCCCGCCACCTTCTCCGACTCCACCTATGAGGACAATCTGAAAAAGATGGGCTATGTGACCCTTGACAACCCGTCCTCCATCAAGCTGTATGCGGCAACCTTTGCGGATAAAGATAAAATCGCCGACCTCATCTCCCTTTACAACGATCGTGTGGAGGAAGCCGATAAGATCCAGTATACTGACTATGTCGCGCTCATGATGTCCTCCATCACGACGGTCATCAACGCCATTTCGTATGTGCTGATCGCGTTTGTCGCCATTTCCCTTGTCGTTTCGTCCATCATGATCGGCATCATCACCTATATCTCGGTTCTGGAACGCACCAAGGAGATCGGTATTCTCCGTGCCATCGGTGCATCGAAGCGCGACATTTCCCGTGTCTTCAACGCAGAAACGCTCATCGTCGGATTCGGCGCGGGCGCCATCGGTATCGGCATTACCCTTTTGCTTCTGATTCCCATCAATCTGATCATCCACCATCTGACCGGCATTCTGATTCTCAACGCAGAGCTTCCCGCGCTCGCCGCCGTGATTCTCGTTGCCATCAGTATGTTTTTAACCTTCATCGCAGGTCTGATCCCGTCCGGTGTCGCGGCAAAGAAAGACCCGGTCATCGCCCTGCGCTCGGAATAAACCGCTCATCGCATCCGGTTTCCCTTAAAACAAAGAAACAGCGCATCTCCCGTCCGTTGTCCGGACACCGGGGATACGCTGTTTTTATATTGTCAGAATGGAATCGGGATCAGAATGTAATGACTTCCTGCTCCGGTTTTCCGGCGGGTGTCATTTCCAGCACTTCAAATGCAGGCAAAATTTCGCCGGAGGCTTCGCCGTAAATGGAGGCATCCACGCAGACGACCTTTGCACGCACGTTGTACCATGCTTTGTTTTTGAACTTCATGTTGTTGCGGCAGTAGATAGAGATGAACTGAATGTCATTCTCACAGCAGGTCATTGCGAACCGACCGACCAAGAATCCCGGCATTTTCGTGCCTGCCAGCTTCACGACCATTGCGCGGAGCGTGACGATCTTTCCGTCATACTTGCCCGCATGGTCCATGATGTCGAAATAGAACACGCCGAAATCGTTGTCGGGGATGTCCACCTCGTCCTTTGTCAGGTCAAAGGGAGAACCGTCGAACTCGGTGTCGATGTGACCGTCCTCGTATTCAAAGACGACCTGCGCGTTCATGTTCGCCGCCTTGATGAGACTGCGGAACGCGATCTTGTCCATATCGTCGTTGAAACGGTTGAACACGACGATGTCAGTGATCTTGTACTGCTCGATCATGATGGCGCGGAGGTTCTTGGAATAGCCGTCGAACGTCGTGGAATCGACCGTCGTCATAACCTCGGCGATCTGCCAACCGTCCGGATACCGGGTTTCAAGCGGCAGGGTGCCGCGCCACATACCGTTGTACTCAATGACAACGATGTCGGGCGTGTATTCTTTTTCGTAAGATTCAAAGAGCGTATAGGTGTATTCCGCTTCTTCGTCCACGGTGATGAGCGTGACGTTGTGCTTTGCGAGCACGTCGTCCTCGTACTCCTCCATGCCCTCCTCGCACAGCACGAGCAGGACCTTCCGTTTGCCGTCGCAGATCTGCGGATTGTCAAGGAAGCGGTGGATCATCACGGTCTTGCCGGATTCCAGGAGACCGTTGAAAATGAAAACCGCGGTTTCTCTGTTTGCCATACCGTCACCCGATTACAGACCGAACAGTGCGGTGAGCTTTTCTTCGTCCAGCTTCGTGCCGATGACACAGAGAAGGCCGGTGTAGCTTGCACTGCCCTCGCGGATCTCGTATTCGCCGGGTGTCAAGTCAAACTGCAACCACTTGCCGCAGGTACACGGAACGATACCCTTTGCACGCAGGATCACGCCGCAGGACGAATCTTCTTTTGCAAGTTCGGCAAGTGCCGTTTCCAGTGCCGTACGGTCGAATTTCTTTGTGGTCTCACGTCCCCAGTTGGTAAAGACTTCATCCGCGTGGTGGTCGTGGTGGTGATGTTCATGATCATGGTCGTGACAGCCGCAGGTGCAATTTTCGTCATGCTCGTGATGATGGTGGTGTTCGTGCTCGTCCTCATCGTCGTCATCGTGATGATGTCCGCAGCAGCATTCGCCGTCCTCGTCGTGGTGATGGTGATGCTCATGCTCGTCCTCATCGTCGTCATCGTGATGATGTCCACAGCAGCATTCGCCGTCCTCGTCATGATGATGGTGATGATGCTCATGCTCCTCTTTGACCGCTTCCATCAGCTCTGCCGCCATATCGGTGGTCTTTTCCATTGCGGCGCGGATGACATCACCCGTCATGTCGTCCCACGGTGTCGTGATGATGACCGCTTCGGGATTGTGTTCGCGGAGCAGTGCGACAACGGCTTCCAGCTTCGCATCGTCCGTTTTCTGGGTACGGCTGAGAATGATACAGCCGGCATTTTCGATCTGGTCGTTGAAGAATTCGCCGAAATTCTTCATGTACATCTTTGCCTTGGTCGCATCGACAACGGCAGTGAAGCTGTTCAGCTCTGCCTTGCCCTCGGTGTTCGCACCCTGCGCCGCACGAATGACAGCGGACAGCTTGCCGACACCGGACGGCTCGATGATGATGCGGTCGGGCGCATATTTTTCAACGACTTCGGCAAGTGCCGCACGGAAGTCACCGACAAGCGAACAGCAGATACAGCCGGAATTGATCTCGGACACCTCGATGCCCGCATCCTGCATGAAGCCACCGTCCACACCGATCTCGCCGAATTCGTTTTCGACAAGCACCAGCTTTTCGCCCTTGTAGCTTTCCGCGATCAGTTTCTTGATGAGCGTTGTTTTCCCCGCGCCGAGAAAGCCGGAGATAATATCTATTTTTGTCATTTGTATTTTCCTCCGTGATATGAAATATCTCTTATAATACTATATTATACCACGTTTTTATGTAACTTTCAAGACTTTTTTGTGAACGATATCACAAAAGGTGCGCCGGACAGCACACCTTTTGACTATAACAAAGACCGTTTATGCGCGCACAAGGACAAAGGTTCCCGCTTTGGCATCCGTCTGGGACTTTCCGCATTTTTTGCAGACCCAGCCGGCATCAAAGACAAGGCTTCCGTGCAGTGCTTCGGGATATTCCACACAGAGCGTGATCTCGTTGTCGGACGAGCGTTCCCATCTGACGGAAATCTTGCCCATCGGCGTTTCGTGGAACGCTTCGGCATGGGTAAGCCCCGAAACGAAATGCGGCGTGATGTCCGCGCGGGTAAGGTCGTCTGCCGCGGGGTTGTAGTTGATGCCGCAGATGGCTTTGATGAACCATGCACTGATGTCGCCGAAGAAATGGTGGTTGCGGGAGTCGATGTGATTATCGGAAACGGAGAAGCATTCGGGAAGCGCGGTATCGCCGTGCGCAACGAACGCACCGTATGCCGGATATGTTTTGTCCACGATCATCCGGTATGCAAGGTCGGAGTCACCGAACTGCGTCAGAACGTGGAAAATCACGCGCGCGCCGAGAACGCCGGTGTCCAGATGGTCGTTCTGCTCGTGGATTTTTGCAAGAAGCACCTTGTACGCGGCAAGCTTTTCTTCTTCCGTGAAGATGTTGTAGAAAATTGCCATTGCCTGGGAGGTCTCGCAGCCCGGTGTGGGTGTTCCCTCTCCGATGGCGGTCATACTGTTCCAGTCGATCAGATGCGTTCTGACAGCGGCGCGGAACTTCTCTGCCACCGCGCGGCAGAACTTCGCCTGTGCTTCATAGCCGCAGACCTCGTGCAGGAATGCGGTCTTTTCGCAGATGTCCATTGAGATGACGGAGTCCGTGAAAATGAGCGGAGAGCGAGGGCCGTAGGGCGCGCACCAGTCGCCAAGTCCGATGGCGATGAGATGCCGCTCGTCCACGCGGGTCGTCAGATAATTGACGTACCGGAACAGTGCGGTCAGGGATTCTTCGACAATCTTCTTATCCCCGCGGTAGCGGTAGACCATGTACGGCAGTGTCACGAGAATGGTGTCCCATGCCGGGCCGTTGCCCCATGCAAAGCCCCATCCGCCGGTCGGAACGATGCCGGGAATCGCGCCGCGTTCGTTCATCGAAGCACGGATATGGCGCATCCACTCGTAGTAGTTGTTTTCCGGCGCGAGATTGAGCAGGGCGTGCTCGGTGGAGAGCGCCGCATCCGCTGTCCAGCCGTTCTTTTCGCGGTGCGGGCAGTCGGTCGGGAAATGATAGAAGTTCGCAAGCGTGGAAATGCGGATCATCCTCTGCAGGGCGTTCAGCGTGTCGTCCGAGCAGGAGAAGCCGCCACGCTCCGGTAAATCCGTGTTCATAACGCGGTAGGTAATCAGGTCTTCGGTCGCCTGCTCTTCGGTGATACCGGTGACAAGGCAGTAGCGGAAGCCGTGGTAGGTGAACACGGGAGACCATTCCTCAACGCCATCGCCGCGGCAGGTGTATTCGTCGCGCTGAATGTACAGAGGCATATCGTAGTATTCCGGACGGACAAAACGGATGTTGTCAACGGTAAAGGTGCCGTCCGCCTTGATGTATTCGCCAAAGATCATCGAAATCTTCTGCCCCTTTTCGCCCCTGACACGCAGAAGCGGGATACCGGCGCAGTTTTCGCCGAAGTCATAAAGATACCCCTCATCAACCTGTTCGCTGTGCGCATAAGTGAGGCGCGTGCCGGCTTTGATTGCGACCGGGGAACGTCTTTCCGTCTCCACAATCGGATTTCCGGCGCAGACAACGCTCTTACCGCGCGGGCACTCGGCTTTCACGGCAGGCTTCCATGCACTGTCGTCAAAATCTGCCGTATTCCAGCCGGGGATCTCCAGATTCGCATCGTAGCATTCGCCCTGACGGATGTCGTCGTAGATGATGGGAGAGGGCGCCCAGACGAACGTCTCGTCCGCCTCGACGGATTCCGTTCTGCCGTCTGCATAGGTCAGCTCCAGACACACAGCCAGCTTCGGCGCGGAACGCCATGCCGCCTGCTCAAAATCCCAGACATAACCGCCGAAGCAGTTCTGCATCCCGTTGCCCAGCTGGAAACCGAGAACGTGCTTCCCCGCGCCGAGCAACTCCGTCAAGTCATAGACGTCGTAGTCCATCACGTCGTCGGATGCCGAGATATACGGCGACATATGACCGCGGGTCTTCTCACAGCCGTCCACCCACAACCGGTAGAAGCCGAGACCGCAGACGGACAGCTCCGCCCGGACGGGAGTTTCGGACACATCCAGCACCCGCCGCAGATACGGTGCGGGCACCCATTCGGTCAGCGTACACATCTCCGTGTTTGCGGATATGAATTTTCTTGATAATTTCATGATACTGTTTCCTTTCCCGAAAATAGATTCGCTTCCATTATAGCGGATTTTGAGGAATTTGTCAATATTTTTTTCGGAAATGTATGGAAATTTCCCGCGGGGTGTGGTATAATGGATACAAACATCCCATTTCCGAGAGGAGAAACAGCCATGGAACTTACAACAGAACGCCTGAACATCAGAACACTTTTGCCGGAGGACTGGAAACCGCTTCTCCGGATCGCAGACGATTTCAGAGCATCGCCGTACCTGATCTACGATATGCCGCTTCCGTCGGAGGAAGCCGCCATCCGGGAGCTGACAACCCGCTTTGCGGAATCGGGTCTGTTCTTTGCGGTGTTCTTAAAAGAGAGACCGGAGATGATCGGGTATATCTGCTTTCACCGGGAAGCGGACACTTATGATCTCGGCTATTGCTTCCATTCCGCATATCAGGGAAACGGATTCGCGTATGAGGGATGCGCCGCGCTGATGGGATACCTCAGAGACCTGCACGGCGACATCCGGTTCACCGCAGGAACAGCGCTTGACAATCACCCGTCATGCAAGCTGCTCGAACGGCTCGGATTTGCTCTCACAGATACCGAAACGCTGTCGTTCCACCGGGATGCGGCGGGCAATGACATCGTATTTACCGGCGGCAGGTTTGAAACCCGTCCGCTGTCCGGATGCAAAGTATAAAAAGCATAAAACAAGGAGGAACCGTCATGCGTAAACGGCAGTTTTCAAAATCGCTCACCGTCCTGTTTCTGTCTTGTCTGCTGGGACTTGTCATGTTCATCCCCGTGTCGGCGGACATGGGCCCCAAGCCCTCGGTGCGCATCACCTTTGAACACATGGACCCGGACACCCTCTGTTATGCAACGCTCCTGTCGGAGGACGAATCCACCGGTCCCTCCTCGGCGGGCGGAAGCAATTACACTGGATATGACGATGCCGTCTTCGATGCGTTTGCCGCGTATGAAGACGGGGACGGCTTCTGGTTTCTGGGAGAGCTGTGGCAGGTAAACGAATCGGGTGTCCTTGCGTGGACATATTATCCGCCCGACCGCTTCAAGATCTTACTGTATTATCCGGAAACCGAGACCTTTGTATCAAGCACCGTTCATGAGGATTACGCATTCGACAGCTATTTCACAGTCGATCTGAATGCACGCTCCGCCGCTGACCTGCTCATAGCCGAAAAAAGCTACGACCACACAAACGAGCTTCTGTGTCTTTGCGTGCGCATTCTTGCGACCTTTTTTGTGGAAATGGCGGCGGCGCTCCTGTTCGGCTTCCGTTCGGGTAAGCATCTTGGGTTCCTGGCGGTCGTCAACGCCGTCACGCAGATCGTGCTTAACGGGTATCTGAATATTGTCGAATATCAGAACGGCTATTTTGCGTTCTGGGGACAGTTTTTCTTAGGAGAACTGATCGTCGTCATCCTCGAAGCCGTCTGTTATTGCAGATTTCTGAAAACCATTGACCGGGAGGTGTATGGCGAAGCGCATTCCCGCGCGTTCTACATCATTTATGCCATCACGGCAAATCTGTTGTCGTTTATCACCGGCTGGTTCTGTGCCGGGATCTGGCCGGATTTCTTTTAACATTCATTTCCATTTCAAAAGGAGTATCATTCATATGTCAAACAACACCCCGAAACTTTGTCTTGCCACGGGAAACGGTTATCCCGTTTCCACCGAAGAACAGATCCCCCTCATCCGCGCATCAGGCTTTGACGGCATCTTCACCGGCTGGTCGAAAGATGCGCCCATCGGTCACTGGGCATCTCTTGCGGCGCAGAATGGTCTTTACTACCAGTCCCTCCACGCACCGTTCAACCGTGCCGACCGGATGTGGGAGGACGACGACAGCGGCGATGAGGTCGTAGAAGAGCTGTGCCTGTGTCTCGATGACTGCGCAAAATACGGCATTCCCGTCATGGTCGCGCACGCATTCATCGGTTTCGACAAGCACGCGCCGAACGAACGCGGTGTGGAGCGGTTTTCCTACGTCGCACGTCATGCGGAATTGCGCGGGGTGAAGCTGGCGCTGGAAAACACCGAGGGTGAAGAATATCTTGCGATGCTGTTGGATGCCCTCCGGGACAATCCCGCCGTCGGCTTCTGCATTGACACGGGACACGAGATGTGCTACAATCACTCCCGCGACCTCATCGGCAAATACACCGGCCGTGTCATCGCCACGCATCTGAACGACAACATGGGCATCACGGATGAGAGCAACATCACCTGGCACGACGATGCGCATCTGCTTCCCTTTGACGGCATCGCCGACTGGCCCGGTATCGTCCGGAGATTGAAATCCGCAGGCTACGACGGCCCACTCACATTTGAGCTGACCTCCCGGAATAAACCGAACCGGCATACCCATGACGGATATGCCGGCTGGAACTTTGAAATGTTTCTCGCAAACGCTTATGAACGCGCACAGCGGGTTCTTTCCCTCTGGAACGAGGAATAAATGGCGCACATATGCGCGGGATCAGCGCATTCCGATGAATTTTCCCGCACGGTTGCCGCGGAGCGCTTCCGCGATGACACAGCCGCCGATAATGCCGGCCGCCGCCTGCAGACAGTTTCCGGGAACGGAAGCAAGCGCGCCAGTGCCGTAACCCATGAACACCGCTTCAAAAACAAAATATCCGCCGACCATCACGGCTTCCCCGCACAGCGCAGAAAGGATTCTCGCAGGCAGATTCCGCTCCGCGCTGTTCTTTTTGTTCAGAGCCGTGTAGACCGCATAAGCGACAGCGGCAATGCCCGCCTTGATGATGAGGGTCGCCGGTGCGTAGGAAGCGTATCCCATCAGAATATCCGCAAGCATCGCGCCGATACCGCCCGCGGCAGCACCCCAAAGCGGCCCCAGACACCATGCGCCGCACAGCACAAAGATGTCACCCAGATTGAAATACCCGATGGGAAGCGGAACGGACAGAAAGGTTCCCGCACAGACCAGTGCGGCAACGACGGCGGTTTTGCAGAGGAGATTTGTTTTGGTGTCAGTGTTTGTCATTTTGGTTATACCTGATTTCCTTTGTATTTGTATACACATTATACCAGATTTTCTGGTATCTGTAAAGCATCAGTTTCTGCGTTTTTTATATATCCAGATTGATACAGGATGCAAACCGACATCCGGAGGTTCCGCGGATGCGGGGACTGCGTTGTCTGCACGCATTTTCGGGGAATTATGCACTTCCGGTGCGGTTTTGGCGCGGAAAACGCAAAAATTTCGCATTTTTTCAAAAAAAATATGAATTTTTTCCCGGAACATCTTGCAAAAATCGGAATTTCAAGGTATAATATATAGGAAGATGTGCAGAGGACGGAAAAACGGGCTCTGCCGGATATTCAATTCTATCTTATCAACGGAGGATTTCCCATGAAGAAATCATTATCTCTCATCCTGCTCGCAGTGCTCATGTGCTGCGCTTGCGTTCTGACCGCGTGCGGCGGAACCAAGATCACCGTCGGCACGGGCGGCCCGACCGGTACCTACTTCGCCTATACGCAGGCAGTCGGCACGGTTCTCGGCTCCAAGACCGGACTCGCGTTTGACGTCGTTTCCACCGGCGGCTCTGTTGCCAACATCAAGGGCATCAAGGACGGCGACTACAAGATGGCGATCGTTCAGAACGACACCATGATCAACGCCTACAACAACCTCGACCCCGACAACTTCGATTCCGCGATCACCAACTTCTCCGTTCTCGGTGAAGTCTACTCCGAAGTCATCCAGATCGTCGTCCGCGGCGACCTCAAAGACTCCGTCAAGTCGCTTGCCGACCTCAAGGGCCTGCGCGTTTCCGTCGGTGACGCAGGCTCCGGCGTTTACAACAACGCAAAGGAACTGCTTTCCGCATACGGTGTTGACATCGATGCCGACATCGTCCAGAACAACCTCTCCGTCGGTGAATCCGCAAACGCCATGAAGGACGGCAACCTCGATGCGTTCTTCTTCACCTCCGGCGCACCCACGACCGCAATCACCGAACTGATCACCGCAATGGATGTTTATCTGCTCTCCCTTGACGAGCAGGTCATGGCTGACTTCATCGCCAACCACAAGATCGATGGCCAGTACGAAGTTTACTCCGTCATGCCCATCACCAATGACCAGTACTCCTGCATCCCCGCTGATGCACCTGTCCAGACCATCGGTGTCACCGCGACCTTCATCGTTTCCAACGAACTGTCCGAAGAAGATGTCTACAATATGACCAAGGCTCTCTGGGAGAACATCCCCGAGATCGCAACCGGTCACGTCGTTGCAAAGTCCATGGATGTCAATCTGGCAACCGTTACCATCGGCAACGTTCCGGTTCATCCCGGCGCACAGAAGTATTACAACGAAATCGCAGGTTAAGCCCCGCGTATTCTGACAGTTAAGTTTTGACATTATCATTATCCGGATTGTTCGATACCCTGCGGGTGTGGGGTATCGGATAATTTCGTTTATCAGAATTTTATCAGGAACGGATGACATACTGCATCCTGCAAAAACTATCGGGTGTTTCATTACATCCGTAGGGGCGTCCATCGGACGTCCGCAGAACGGCGGCGGTCAATGGCTGCCCCTATAGGTATAATGAACTGTCATCCGGACAGTCAGAATTGTCTCCGGACAGTCAGAACTATCTCTGACAGTTCCGTATTTATCCCATTCCACTTCCACCCATGAAACCGGAGGACTTCAATTTGTTCAAATCCAAAAAAGCAAACACTGTACCGCAGACCGAGAAATCCGCTGACGAGATCATGCGGGAACTCGACCGTGATGCCACGAACCGGAATCTGACCGGCTGGCGAAAGATGACCGTCCGTGTCATTTTCATCCTGTATGCGGTATATATGATCGTCAATACCCTGCTCATTTCCAATGCGACCCCGTATACCAGACTTCCTCTGTATCTCGGTCTTTCCCTTGCCGTCGGCTATCTCAAATTCCCGGCAAACAAAAAGGATGCCGTACGCGAAAACTACATTCCGTGGTACGACATCGTGCTGTCGGTCGCCTCTGTCCTCGTTTACGGCTACTATGTCGTATTCCAGGAAAAGATCATCCGCATGGCAAACGTCATCGGCACGACCGAAATCATCATCGGTATTCTCGGCATCATTCTGCTGGTAGAACTCTGCCGCCGCGCCATTGGTATTCCGATTCTGTGCGTTGCGGGTGTATTTGCCGTTTACGGTGTATATTATCTCGTTTCCAACAACCCGCCCACTGCCCTGCGCAACTTCATTTACAATCTGTTTTACAGCATGGGCACCGGTATTTTCTCCTCTCCCATTTCCGTCTGCTCGTCGTTCATCATTCTGTTCATTATCCTCGGCTCGTTCCTGGAAAAAACGCACATCGGTACGTTCTTTGTTGACCTTGCCAACTCCATCGCCGGCGGCTCCGTCGGCGGCCCCGCAAAGGTCGCTGTCATCTCCTCTGCGCTTGAAGGTATGTACTCCGGATCGTCCGTTGCCAACACGGTCGGTTCCGGCTCCGTCACCATTCCGACGATGAAGCGCACCGGCTACCGTCCCGAATTTGCGGCGGCAGTCGAAGCGGCGGCTTCCACCGGCGGTCAGATCATGCCCCCCATCATGGGTGCGGCGGCATTCCTGATGGCGGAGAT
>JAFUPC010000043.1 GCA_017481495.1 Clostridia bacterium | reverse complement strand
GTCCATCGGTCCGGGATGCGTGCATCAGGGTGTCGGAAATCTGCACAAGGTCGGCGCCATCGGCAAGGCAGGCTACGGCTGGGAAGTGAAGATCGTTTCCGATGAAGCCGGAACGCCTGTGAAGCAGGGCGAGGTCGGGGAACTCTGTGTCAAAGGTCCTGGCGTGATGACCTGTTATTATAATGATGAAAAAGCGACCGCAGAGACCCTGCGCGACGGCTGGCTTTTTACCGGCGACATGGCAGAAGAGGACGAGGACGGATTCATCTATCTCGTTGACCGCAAAAAGGACGTCATCATCACCGGCGGCGAAAACCTCTATCCCGTCCAGATCGAAAACCACATCCGCCGCCACGATGCGGTCAAGGACGTCGCGGTCATCGGTCTTCCTGATGCGAGACTTGGCGAAATCGCCGCGGCGATCATCGAAGTCAAAGAGGGTATGGCGCTGACGGAGGAAGAACTCACGGATTTCTGCACCGCACTTCCCCGCTACAAACGGCCGAGAGCCTATATCTTCGCAAAAGTCCCGCGCAATCCCACCGGCAAGATCGAAAAGCCGCGCCTGCGGGAGATCTACTGCGGCAAGTCGCTGGTGGAACAGCAGGTGAAGAATTAACGAAACTATAATATAAGGAAACAAAAAAACATATGAAACAACTGATGATAGGCAACGCCGCTGTTGCGCGCGGGGCATATGAGGCGGGGGTGCGCGTAACGGCATCTTACCCCGGAACGCCCAGTACGGAGATCACGGAGGTCATGGCGACCTACCCGGCAGAGGATGTTTACGTCGAATGGGCACCCAACGAAAAGGTCGCGTGTGAGGTCGCCATCGGCGCATCCATCGGCGGTGCAAGAGCGATGACCTGCTGCAAGCATGTCGGTCTGAACGTCATGGCGGATCCGATTTTCACCGCATCGTACACCGGTGTCGGCGGAGGACTGGTCGTCTGCGTCGCGGATGACCCCGGAATGCACTCCTCCCAGAACGAGCAGGATTCCCGTCATTATGCGGCGGCGGCAAAAATCCCTATGCTGGAGCCCTCTGATTCCGAGGAATGCCTTTCCTACACGCGCTTTGCGTTTACCCTGAGCGAAGAATACGACACCCCGGTGCTTCTGCGCCTTTCCACCCGCGTTTCCCACTCCCAGAGCCTTGTGGAGACTGCGGAACGCGAGGACATCGTACTGAAAGATTATGTCAAAGACCCCTCCAAATATGTCATGATGCCTGCAAATGCCAAGGGTCGTCATGTCGTTGTCGAAAAACGCACGGATGCTTTGACCGCGTTTGCGGAGGTGACAGAGCTGAACCGCGTCACGTTCAACGAAAAGACGGTGAACGGCAAAAAGATCGGTGTCATCACGGACGGCGTTGCCGATATGTATGCGCACGAAGCGCTCGGCGACAATGTCAGCTACTTCAAGCTCGGTATGATCTGGCCGCTTCCTGTGGAACGGCTGAAAGCGTTCGCGGCGGCGTGCGATGAAGTTTACGTCATCGAAGAGCTTGACCCCGTCATTGAAAACCACTGCCGCGCACTCGGCATCGCCGTTCACGGCAAGGAATGCTTCACGATGCTCGGCGAATACACCCCCGCGATGATCGCATCCGCCGTTCTCGGCGAAGCGCCCGCAGAACACGCTGTGATCGATGCGATTCCGAATCGTCCGCCCGTCATGTGCGCAGGATGTCCGCACCGCGGCACGTTCTATGTGCTGAAAAAACTGGGGCTGACCGTTTCCGGCGACATCGGCTGTTATACGCTCGGTGCGGTCGCGCCGCTCGCCAGCGTCGATACGACCATCTGCATGGGCGCGTCCGTTTCCGCCGCACTCGGTATGGCAAAAGCGCGCGGGGATGACTTTGCAAAGAAGCTCGTTTCCGTCATCGGCGACTCCACGTTCATGCACTCCGGCGTGACGGGTCTCATCGACATCGTTTACAACAAGGGCGTAAACACAGTCATCATTCTCGACAACTCCATCACCGGCATGACCGGTCACCAGGACAACCCGACGACCGGCAAGACCATCCGCGGCGAAGCGACAAAGCAGGTCGATCTGGAAGCACTCTGCCACGCGGTCGGCATCGACTGGGTAAAGGTCGCAGATCCGTTCGATGTCAAGACCTTTGAAGCGGTCGTCAAAGAAGCGTGTGCGCTCGATGCGCCCGCCGTTGTCATCGCACAGAGACCGTGTGCGCTTCTGAAAACGGTCAAGTACACCGGTCACTGCGAGATCTCTTCGGATTGCCGCAAGTGCGGAATGTGCATGAAGCTCGGCTGTCCGGCGATCTCCAAAGCGGAAGACGGCTCCATCGTCATCGATGAAAACCAGTGCAACGGATGCGGTCTGTGTGTCGGTGTCTGCCCGTTCCACGCGATCAAAAAAATTGAGGACTAAGGAGGATACGGCAATGAAAACAACAACGAATATCATGATCGTCGGTGTCGGCGGTCAGGGAACCCTGCTTGCAAGCCGCATTCTCGGCAACGTTCTCGTTCACGAGGGACACGACGTCAAGGTCTCCGAGGTTCACGGCATGAGCCAGCGCGGCGGCAGTGTCGTCACCTACGTCAAATACGGCGAAAAGGTCTACTCCCCCATCATCGGCGAGGGCGAAGCGGACATCATTCTCGCGTTTGAACAGCTCGAAGCGTACCGCGCGCTCCCCTATCTGAAAAGAGGCGGCACCATCATCACCGCAACCCAGTGCATCGACCCGATGCCCGTCATCACAGGTGCGGCGAAGTACCCGGATGGTCTCTGCGACAAGATTGCCGCGGAAGCGAACCTGATCTCCTGCGATGCGCTTGCACTCGCCAAGGAAGCCGGAACCGGCAAAGCCGCGAATGTCGTTCTCATCGGCATTCTGGCAAAACGGACGGAAATTCCCTACGAAACGTGGGTCGAAATTCTGAAAACCACCGTGCCGGCGAAGTTCCTTGACGTGAACCTGCGGGCGTTTGAGATGGGATATAACGTGTAACACATTTTTATAACAATGAAAGTCTCTGCTTTGTGCGGAGGCTTTTGTTTGTTCTGCACAAAATCCCGCCGTAATATTTGTGCAGTGTGACAAACTTC
This sequence comes from Clostridia bacterium, assembly GCA_017481495.1. GTDB lineage: Bacteria > Bacillota > Clostridia > Oscillospirales > CAG-272 > RGIG3925. The sequence continues at coordinate 2,124 of JAFUPC010000043.1, read as the reverse complement.
TATTTTTTTGTAAATGATATTGACAGGTTCACGGTTTATTGGTATAATAAAAACAGAATCCCCCAAAGGAGGTGCGAACCCTATGAAATTGTTTCTGAAAAACTTTTACCGTGACCACCGCGGTCTGGTGCTCGTCTTTCTGATCTTATTCATCCCGCTTGTCACAGCCGCCGTTGTGAACGGCGTTTCCGTCGCGGTCTACAATGCAAACCACACGTTTTCCTACGGCGAAATTCCCGCTTTTGCCGCAGAAGAACTGCGCACGCCCCCGCTTTCCGTGGTCGGACAGACAGAGGAGAACGGACAGGTTCTCGTTCTTTTGTCAGACGGAGAATCCGCCGCGGACTATTACGCGCTGTCGTTTGACATTGTGGAAGACGGATACCGGTATGTGCGCAAGCACCACGTCTATCACCCGGACGGCATGGATGCGGGATACATCATGGACTTTCGGAACGGCTATCTGTTCTGGGCGGCGGACACGGACTGCGCGGAAATCCGGTGTACGCTGGATGGAGTCCTGTACCACATCAACGTCGGGGAACTCCCGTTTTTCTATCGGTTTGAGGGGATACCGGAGACCGTTGAATTTCTTGAAGCTCCCGTGCCGGAATTTTCTATCGCTGAACCGGTTTCGCTGACCGCTTCCGCGCCTGATGATGCAGATTTTGTCTTCCTTTTTTATCAGCAGGAGACTCCCATTTCCACCCCCGACAATCCCGGCATCCGCATTCCCCACGTCAATCTTTCGCCGGAATTGGATGCGGTCATCAACAATGACATCGACATTCTGTTTTATGACAGACTTGCGGAAATGGAGGATTGGATCTACGGTGTCGATTATCGGTATGCGCACAACGGCTCGGTGCTTTCCCTGTTCATTTTTTCGCACGAGGGTGCGGGACACAACGGGAGTACCCTTTATTCCGTCAACGTCGATCTGGAAACCATATCCGTTCTGACCCTGCCGCAGGCACTGCGCCGATACGGGTACGACTACACGGAAGTCATGAACCGCGTTCATAATCAGTCCTCAACCGTTCCCACGGAAGCGCAGATGCGCACCGGCGTTGAAAATGAGATCGCGCTTTACGATTTTCGGGGCAATCAGTTTTTCATAAACGAAGAAAACGAGATCTGTCTCGTCGGAAATGCCTATTGTTTCTGGCTTTACGATGATTACACGGAATCGACCCCATGCGCGGATACGGTTCGTTACGGGATGTTATGGAATCTTTCCGACGACAGCTGTATTGCGTATCCTTAAACCATGTCCCCTTTCCCCTCCCGCCGCAGATGAACTTCTGCTGCGGGATTTTTCTTCCCCCGAACACTTTGTAACATTATCATAAACACGCCGTTTTTCTTTTGAAAACCGCTTGCGCAAACATATATTTTGTGGTATAATGGTACTATATGAAAACAAGCGTTTGAGGTGGTGCAGGATATGGCGAAAAAACAGGACGGCAAAACGAAAGACACGGGGTTTATAAACGACGGAAAATTCCATCTGGTCTCAGACTACACACCGACCGGCGACCAGCCGCAGGCGATTGACGCGCTCTGCGCGGGCATTGAAGCGGGGATGAAGAACCAGACCCTGCTCGGTGTCACGGGTTCGGGCAAAACGTTCACGATGGCGAACGTCATCGCACGCATGAACCGTCCGACCCTCGTGCTTGCGCATAATAAGACGTTGGCGGCACAGCTCTGCTCGGAATTCCGCGAATTTTTCCCGCACAACGCGGTCGAATATTTCGTTTCCTACTACGAATACTATCAGCCGGAGGCGTACATTCCCGGCAAGGATATGTACATCGAAAAGGACTCGATGATCAACGACGAAATCGATATGCTCCGTCACTCGGCGACCTCGGCACTGCTCGAGCGGCGCGATGTCATCATCGTTTCGTCTGTGTCGTGCATTTACTCCCTCGGTGATCCGCAGGAGTACAAAAATCAGCTGCTCGGCGTCCGCCCGGGACTGCAGATGGAGCGCGACGAATTCATCGAACGGCTCATCCGCATCAGCTACGACCGCAACGACTTTGCATTTACGCGTGACAAGTTCCGTGTGCGCGGCGATACGGTCGATGTGTTCCCGGCATCGATGCATGACAAGGC
>JAFUPC010000042.1 GCA_017481495.1 Clostridia bacterium | reverse complement strand
TTCTGCCACAACTGCTACTGCTATGTTGTCTTTGAGCACAAGTTCACACGCCTTGATTTTGAACTCCTTGCTGTACGTCCTTTTCAATGGACTCACCTCTTTCAAGTTAATTATACCATTAACTCTTCGATTTGTCCACTTATGTTATACAACTTTCCTTTCTGCCTCTTCACTATTCACTCTTCTCTCAAGGAGCCCCCCATGCCATCTACCACTCCCCCTCCCCCCTGCCCCCACTGCTCCTCTTCCCCCAAAACCAAATCCCGCACCGACGACGAAAAAAAATCCCTCATCCACCGCCTGAACCGCATCGAGGGACAGATCGGCGGCCTGCGAAGGATGATTGAGGAGGAAGCGTACTGCGCGGATATCCTCACCCAGTCATCCGCCGTGTCGGCGGCATTGTCCGCGTTTTCCAGAGAGGTGCTGGATACCCATATCCGTACCTGCGTAAAGGAGAATATTTTAGCCGGCAACGACGACAGCATCGAGGAACTGCTGGAATTGCTCAAAAAGATCAAATAAAAAGGAGCCGATTATGCCAAATATCAGACAGTATACCGTAACAGGCATGACCTGCGCCGCGTGCCAGGCGCGGGTGGAAAAAGCCGTGAACGCCGTCCCCGGGGTGACCTCCTGCGCCGTCAGCCTGCTGACAAATTCCATGGGTGTGGACGGAGATGCCGCACCCGCCGATGTCATCCGCGCCGTCGAGAATGCCGGATACGGCGCATCGGAAAAGAACGCGGACGATACCTCTGCCAAAACCGCTCAATCCGGCGCGGACGACGATGCCCTTGCCGACCGTGAGACCCCGGTTTTGAAAAAACGTCTCATCGCATCGCTTGGATTCCTCCTTGTCCTTATGTACATTTCCATGGGACACATGATGTGGAATTTCCCGCTTCCCGCGGCGATGGCGGACAATCCGTTTGCGCTCGGTATGACCCAGCTGCTCCTGACCGCGGTTATCATGGTCGTCAATCAGAAGTTTTTTGTCAGCGGCGCAAAGAGCCTTTGGCACCGCGCACCAAATATGGATGCGCTCGTCATGCTCGGCTCCGCGGCAGCGTTTCTGTACAGCACATGGGAGCTTTACCGGATGTCGGAATACCTGCTCGCAGGAGACCATATGGCGGCGCACGGGTGTCTTCATAACCTGTATTTTGAGTCGGCGGCGATGATCCTGACCCTCATCACCGTCGGAAAGATGCTCGAAGCGCGCGCAAAGGGCAAGACCACAGATGCCCTGCGGGGACTCATGCGCCTGACCCCGAAAACGGCAAGGGTTCTGCGCGATGGCACGGAAACGGAGATTCCCGTTGCGGAAGTCCTGCCGGGCGATACGTTTCTTGTCCGGCCGGGCGAGAGCATTCCCTGCGACGGCACAGTGCTTGACGGCGTGAGCGCGGTCAATGAGTCTGCCCTGACCGGGGAGAGCATTCCCGTTGACAAGGCGGCGGGAGACCGGGTTTCCGCGGCGACCACGAATACGTCTGGCGTGCTTGTCTGCCGCGCCACGCGCGTCGGAAATGATACCACGCTTGCGCAGATCATCAAAATGGTCAGTGATGCGGCGGCAACCAAGGCACCGATCGCCAAGATCGCTGATAAAGTTTCGGGCATCTTCGTCCCGACGGTCATCCTCATCGCGCTTGTCACAACGGCGGTGTGGATCGGCATCGGAAAACCGTTCGGCGATGCGCTGGCGCGGGGCATTTCGGTGCTGGTCATCAGCTGTCCGTGCGCACTGGGACTGGCGACGCCGGTTGCCATTATGGTCGGAAGCGGTGTCGGGGCAAAGAACGGCATTCTTTTCAAAACGGCGGCGGCACAGGAAATGACGGGCAGGGTCGATACCGTTGTCCTTGACAAGACCGGAACCGTCACAAAAGGCGAGCCGCGCGTGACGGATATTTTTCCCGCCAACGGCAGAACGGAGGACGAACTGCTTACCCTTGCCGTGTCGCTGGAGGAGAACAGCGAGCATCCGCTTGCAAAGGCGGTACGGCTGTACGCGGAGGAAAGAGGCATTTCTCCCCACCCTGTGAAGAATTTCCGCGCCCTCCCCGGAAGCGGTCTGACGGCAGAAACGGAAACGGCGGACGGCGCTGTCACGCTGTGGGGCGGAAGCATTGCGTATATGGAACAGATGCCCGGTGTCCTCTCCGGGGACATGAAACGCCGTGCCGAAGCCCTTGCCGCCGACGGCAAGACCCCGCTCTTTTTCGCCGTCGGCAGAACACCGTCCGACAGCACGCTGACCGACGTGAAACCGCTCGGCATGATCGCCGTTGCCGATATCCTGCGCCCGGAAAGCAAGCAGGCGGTAAAAGAACTGCGCGAGATGGGAATGCGGGTCGTCATGCTGACGGGAGACAACGCGCGCACCGCTTCGGCGGTCGGACGGGCGGCAGGCGTTGACGAGGTCATCGCAGGAGTATTGCCGGACGGAAAAGAGGCCGCCATCCGGTCGCTGTGCGACGGCGGACACACGGTCATGATGGTCGGCGACGGAATCAACGATGCACCGGCTCTGACCCGCGCCCACGTCGGCTGTGCCATCGGTGCAGGAACGGACGTCGCCGTCGATGCGGCGGATATCGTGCTTGTGAAAAGCCGCACAACGGACATTCCCGCCGCCATCCGGTTAAGCCGCGCGGTATTGCGCAATATCCACGAGAACCTGTTCTGGGCGTTCGGGTATAACCTCATCGGCATCCCGCTCGCGGCAGGCGTGTTCATTCCGCTGGGCGGATGGGAGATGAACCCCATGTTCGGCGCGGCGGCAATGAGCATTTCCAGCTTCTGCGTCGTCACCAACGCCCTGCGCTTAAATCTCTTTGACATCCGCAGACACAGACCCGCCCGTAAACCCGTCCCGGACGGCGCGGCATCCGCCGAGACCCAAATGACGGACACCGCACCCGAAATCAATATCACAGAAACCCAAACGGAGGAACCCACCATGACAAAAACCATGAAAATTGAAGGCATGATGTGCCACCACTGCGAAGCCCACGTCAAAAAAGCACTCGAAGCCATCGACGGCGTGGAAAGCGCCGCCCCCGACCACGAAAAAGGCACCGCGGTCGTCACGCTTACCAAAGCCGTTGACGATGCTGTTCTGAAAGAAGCCGTCGAGGCGTGCGATTATAGGGTGCAAGGGATCGAATGATCTGCTGACAGCGAAATCATGAAAATTGCAGTCCGTTCCGGAGGTGGGGCGGACTGTGATTTTTTTTGCTTTTTCATGCGTGCGTTGTGGTTTCTTCTCAAATTCCTCTTGCATTTTCCGCGCGAATATGGTATAATATGAACGGAAGCAATCCCACACGAAAGGAAAGTGATTCTCATGAAAACAAGCAAACGCACACATCTGCTGCTTCTCACAGCCGCCATGCTTCTGCCGCTGATCGCCTCCTGCGGCAGTGATGAGGAGCAGACAAACACCACCGGTTCTGTTGACACGGCATCGGACACGGCAGTCACGGAGGCGGTCGAGACAAAAGAGCTGTACGACCCGCAGCTGCCGGAGATGGACTACGGCGGCGAAACCTTCACCATCGCCATGCGCGGCAGTGATGGCAGCGATTACAACAACGACTTTACCATCGACTCCACAACGGGTGACCCCATTGACGACGCGGTGTATGCACGTATGGATTACATCGAATCCACCTACAACATCGATCTGCAGCTGACGTGGTGCGGCGACAGCGGTACTTCACAGACGGGCAACGATATGTATAAAAATCTGACGAAGCTGATGATGGCGGGCGATACCGGTATCGACGCGATCAACACCTCGCCCTACTGTCAGGCCGGTCTTGCCGCAACGGGTTATCTGCTCGATCTGAATTCGATCAACCACATCAACCTCGACCAGCCGTGGTGGAATCAGAACGCAAAGGATTCGCTTTCGTTCTACGACTGCGTCTATTTCTGCAGCGGTGACATCACCACGGGCGACGACCGCTGTATTTCCGTGTTGTTCTTCAACAAAGACGTCATCTCACAGTTCGACCTTGATGATCCTTATACCGAAGTACGCAACGGCACCTGGACCATCGACAAGATGATCGCAAACTGCAAAACGGTCGCGGGCGACATCGACGGTAACGGCAAGCAGGACGAATATGACCGTTGGGGCTTTACGTTCTGGCAGGATGCGATCTTCTCCATGATGCTCGGTACCGGTGCGACTGTCGGTAAGACCGATGCAAACGGCGTGCCGACTTATACGGCGACCGAAAGCTTTTTCATTGATGCCTACAATAAGGTGCTTGAGCTGGTGGACAAGCAGTACTCCTACAATCAGAAATTTGACGCGCAGAGCGGCGGCTACGACCACTGGGGTGCGGGCAATGCGCTGTACACGTGGGGCATGGTTTCCAGCATCATCAGTGCGCGCAGCTCGGACGTCAATTTCGGTATCATTCCCATGCCGAAGTACGAAGAAGCGCAGGATCGCTATTATTCCGAGGCGAATGCATACTCGACCTCTCTGATTTCCGTTCCCATGACCGTTACCGACCCCGATCGCTCCGGCTTGATTCTGGAAGCGCTGGCCGCATACGGTAAGCAGGAAATCTCGCCTGTCTTCCTTGATAACCTTGTCATGGTCAAGTCCGTTCGAGATACAGACAGCGCAGAAATGCTGCAGCTCATTTTTGACAGCCAGGTCTTTGACGTCGGCTACTTCTTCTGCTGGGGCAACACGCTCAACGAAGCGATGAATCTTCTGAACGAACGAAAGGACAACATCGCATCCAAGCTCGAAAGTATTTCCAAAAAAGCCGAAAAGGACGTACAGGCGACCATCGACGCCTTTAATCCCGCAGAATAACGGCCACGGCTCACGCATAAAACCGAGGATCCCGCTCTCCATCTGACGGCATCGTTCTGATAACATAACGCAAAAAAATGGCTGCCCCCTCCTTACCCCAAAAGGATGGCGGACAGCTGTTTTTTACTTTTTTTCGCAAATGCCGTGCGCAGAACGGAAATCTTCTTGAAATGTTCATGATTTTGTGGTACAATAAAATCGGAGAAGCCGTGTTGGAGGTGAGGGCATTGCAGAAAGAAACAGAAACGGCAACCGAGGTCGGAAAAATCGTTTACAACGAGGAAACACGGCAGAAGCTCGACAACGCCATTAAGCGGGTTTTGTCGCTGAAAATCATCCTTGCGTGGATCATGATCGGATGTATCGAAGAATACACCGGTATGACCGCGGAGGAAGCGGCGGAATACATTGAGGGTGAGCCGCAGGTGTCCGGTGTTCCGGTTCACACAAGC
>JAFUPC010000041.1 GCA_017481495.1 Clostridia bacterium | reverse complement strand
GCTTGTGTGAACCGGAACACCGGACACCTGCGGCTCACCCTCAATGTATTCCGCCGCTTCCTCCGCGGTCATACCGGTGTATTCTTCGATACATCCGATCATGATCCACGCAAGGATGATTTTCAGCGACAAAACCCGCTTGATGGCGTTGTCGAGCTTCTGCCGTGTTTCCTCGTTGTAAACGATTTTTCCGACCTCGGTTGCCGTTTCTGTTTCTTTCTGCAATGCCCTCACCTCCAACGCGGCTTCTCCGATTCTATTGTACCACAAAATCATGAACATTTCAAGAAGAAACCGCATAAATGCGGAATACTTTGTACCTATACATGAATGTTATGTGAAATCTCTTGACAGAACGTCGATTCCGTAGTATAATAATTAAGCACTTAACAATCAAAAACTGAATTGTCAAGGCATTAAGCATCGGGTTCATATCCGGCTGAATATTCAAAGGAAAGGAAATGCACACCATGAATGACAAGAAGCATCTCGGACGTGTGGTCTGCGAGCTGATGCGCACGGAGCGGATGCACCGGACCGCGGCGGATTCCCGGATGTCGGCGCTGGGGATCCACCGCAACCAGCACACCATCCTGATGGAACTTGCGCGCGCGGAACGGACACCGGGTGCCAAAGCACTTGTGCAGCGGGACCTTGCGCAGAGATTCGGCATCAGCGCGGCGGCAATCGCCATGATGCTGAAAAAAATGGAAGCGGAGGGTTACATCCGCCGCGTCATGTCGCAGGACGACAACCGCTTCAACGAGCTGTATCTGACCGATTACGGCAGGGAAATTTTGTCCCGTTCCCACCGCATTTTCGACGAGCTTGACCGGCAGACCTATCAGGGTCTCACCGAGGAAGAGCTTGACGTGATGATGCGGTGTCTTGCGCGGATGCAGGAAAATCTCCGTGCAATGCCGGAGCTGGAAGGCTTCAGCGATCCCCCCAAGCAGGATTTCAAAAAGAAACCCTGATCCCCCTCAAAACCTGAAAGGAGCGAATTTTTACGAAACGCTGGTTCAAATACGTCAAACCGTATCTGCCTTATTTCATCATCGGCCCCATCTGTATGATTGTGGAAGTCGTCGGCGAAATGCTGATGCCGAAAATGCTCGCCATGATCATCGACTATGGTGTCGGAGATAAACCGATGGAAAGCGCATCCGGCATTGTCCGCTGGATCTATTCTCTCTGCGGAGAAAACGCATCTCCGTTCATCGTGACCGCTATGGTCGGCATGATCATCACCGCCATCCTGATGATGGTCGGCGGTGTCGGCGGCGCATACTTCGGCGCCAAGGCTTCCGTCAACTTTGCGGCCGACCTGCGCGAAGACATTTACAGAAAGGTGCAGACCTATTCGTTTGCAAACATCGACAAGTTCTCCACCTCCTCCCTCATCACCCGTCTGACCAACGACGTCACCCAGATGCAGAACTTCATCATGACGCTTCTGCGGATGTGTCTGCGCTCGCCCGGCATGATGATCGGCGCGCTGATCATGGCATTGACCCTCAATCCGCGCCTGTCCATGGTGCTGGTCGTCGTCATTCCGCTGCTCGGTGTCGCCATCGGCATTATCATTTCCAAGGGCTTCCCGCGCTTTGCGGCGATGCAGACGAAAATTGATGCGCTGAACGCGACGGTGCAGGAAAACATCACCAATGTCCGCGTCGTCAAGTCCTTTGTCAGAGAAGACCATGAAAAAGCAAAATTCGCCGAGTCCAACAGCAATCTGCGAAAAGCAGGCTTTGCCGCGACCAGCGTCATGATCTTCATGTCCCCCATCATGAGCTTCTTTATGAACATCACGACGATCGCGGTTCTGTGGTTCGGCGGCAACATGGTCGTCAACACGACGATGTCCGTCGGTGATCTTTCCGCGTTTGTCACCTACATCACGCAGATTCTGTCCTCGCTCATGATGGTCACGATGATGTTCATCCAGATGTCCCGTGCGCTGGCAAGTACAAAGCGTATCGCGGAAGTGCTGGACGAGACCCCCGACATCCGCGACGACGACCTGTCCGAGGCTGACAAGACCCGCACCGTCACACACGGTGCCGTGGATTTCGAGAACGTCTCGTTCCGCTACTACAAGAACAGCGAAGAAAAGGTTCTTGACAACATCAGTCTCCACATCCCGGCAGGCTCGACGGTCGGTATCATCGGTTCCACCGGCTGCGGCAAGACGACGCTCGTTTCGATGATCGCCCGTCTGTACGATGCGGATGAGGGGTCTGTGAAAATCGACGGCGTGAACGTCCGCGACTATTCGCTGTACCATCTGCGGGAGGGTGTCGGCATGGTGCTCCAGAAGAACACGCTGTTCTCCGGCACCGTTGAGGATAACCTCCGTTGGGGTGATGCGGATGCGACCGAAGAAGAGATCCGCACAGCGGCCGCCCATGCACAAGCAGACGGCTTTGTCACGGCGTTCAAGGACGGATACAAAACGCAGATCGACCAGGGCGGTACCAACGTCTCCGGCGGTCAGAAACAGCGTCTGTGCATCGCGCGGGCACTTCTCAAAAAGCCGAAGATTCTGATTCTTGACGACTCCACCTCCGCCGTTGACACGGCAACGGAAAAGCGCATCCGCGAAGCGTTCCGCGGCGAACTGCGCGATTCCACAAAGATTATCATCGCACAGCGCATCGGTTCCGTCATGGAAGCCGACCAGATCATCGTCATGGACGACGGCTGTATCACCGGTGTCGGCACGCACGACGAGCTGCTTGCAAACAATACCGAATATCAGGAAATCTACAATTCTCAGATGGAATCCCAGAGTGCGCCCATCCAGAGCGCGCCGCCCGTCTCCGCTGAAACTGCAAAGGAGGTGCTTGCGTAATGGCAAACGTAAAAGGTGCAAGAAGCCTGGAAGAATTACAGAAGCAGTACGCGGGCGCATCCGCCGGAAAACAGGGCGGTATGGGCATGGGCGGTCCGATGGGAGGACCCGGACGTGGTCCCGGCGGCGGTCCCGGTCGCGGCCCGCGTGCCAAGGGCAAGCCGAAAAATATGCGTGCGACCGTCATGCGAATGCTCTCCTATGTCGCACAGTACAAATTCCAGCTGATCTTGGTCTTTGTCTGTATGATCATCAATACCCTGACCTCGCTTTACACAGGGTATCAGCTCCGCCCGATCCTCAACACCGTTGTGGACACCTCGATGTCCGCCGCCGACCGTATTTCCTCGCTTGCCGCAACGCTGATCGCGCTTGCCTGCGTGTACGCAGTCGGTATCGCAACGAACTATCTGCAGGCGCGCCTGATGCTGAAAATCTCGCAGAGCGCGACTGAAGCGCTCCGCCGCGACCTGTTCAACGCCGTGCAGGGACTGCCTGTCCGGTTCTTTGACTCCACGCCCACCGGCGAAACGATGTCCCGCTTCACAAACGACATCGACTCCATCGACATGATGATCAACAACTCGCTGACCTCGCTTGTCTCCGGTGCGATCTCCCTTGTCGGTACGTTCTGCATGATGCTGTACACCAATGTATGGCTGACACTCATCACCATCGTCTTCCTGCCCATTTTTGCAAAAGGCGGCGGTGCGATCGCAAAATTCTCCACGAAATACTATTCCAGCCAGCAGGCGGCGCTCGGTGCCGTCAACGGTTACATCGAAGAATCCGTCTCCGGTCAGAAGGTCGTCAAGGTGTTCAACCATGAGGACATCTGCGTGGACGAATTTACCCGTCTGAACGACGATATGCGCGACAAGCAGTTCAAGGCGCAGTTCTGGGGCGGTGTCATGGGCCCGATTATGGGCAACACCTCCCAGATTTCCTATGCGCTGACGGCCGGCATCGGCGGTCTGCTGTGTCTCGCCGGAAAATTTGACGTCGGCGGTCTGTCCGTCTTTGTCAACTACTCCCGCCAGTTCTCCATGCCCATCAACATGATCTCCCAGCAGATGGCGACCATCTTCTCCGCGCTTGCGTGTGCGGAGCGTGTGTTCACCGTCATGGATCAGAAGCCGGAAGAAGCCGACCGCCCCGGTGCCGTCAAGCTTCCCACGGACACGGCAGGCCGCGTGGAGCTGAATCACGTCACGTTCGGCTACAACCCCGACAAAGTCATCCTGCGCGACATCACGCTGACGGCAGAACCCGGTCAGAAGATCGCGTTCGTCGGCTCCACCGGTGCCGGCAAGACGACCGTCACGAACCTCTTGAACCGTTTCTACGACATCCAGGAGGGTGAGATTCTCATCGACGGTATCAGTGTCCGCGACTACACGCGCGACTCCCTGCGCTCCGGCATTGCAATGGTATTGCAGGACACGCACCTGTTCACCGGCACGGTCATGGAAAACATCCGTTACGGCCGTCTCGATGCGACCGACGACGAAGTTGTGGAAGCAGCAAAGACCGCATCCGCGCACTCGTTCATTATGCGTCTGTCCGACGGCTACCAGACGATGCTGGAGGGCGACGGCGCGAATCTGTCCCAGGGTCAGCGCCAGCTTCTGAACATCGCCCGCGCGGCACTGTCCAAGGCACCGATCCTCGTTCTCGACGAAGCGACCTCCTCCGTCGACACCCGTACGGAGCGCCACATTGAACACGGTCTTGCACGCCTGATGAAGAACCGCACCACGTTCGTTATCGCGCACCGTCTCTCGACCGTCCGCAACTCCGATGCGATCATGGTTCTCGAACAGGGCCGCATCATTGAGCGCGGCAATCATGAGGAACTTCTTTCCCTGCGCGGCAGGTATTACGAGCTTTACACAGGTGTGAAAGAGTTGGATTAAGTTTCCGGCGCGGAAGCCCCATTCCGCGAGAGGGGGACAGCATTCCCGGCTGTTCAACGAAGTTGAACGTACGGAACATACAGAGGGGAGTGGTACAGCGTATTTTCCGCCATGCCACTCCCTTTTGATTTGCTTCGCAAATCTGTCTCTCCCGGTCAAGCTTTGCTTGACAGTTTAGGAGCGGGCTCCTGCTGTGCGTAACGCTTTACGCTTTCAAAGCAAAATATTCACGGAACATCTCTGCCCGCAGCCTGCAAAAGACACATGACCAACACCCCCACCATTCCGCCGAGCCATAACCCGCAGAGAAACGAAAAGAAAACAGACATCCGGATCCCTCCCCGTAAAAATCTTTACGTTAAAGGATAACCGGATGTCCCAAAAAATATGCAAAAGACACTCAATATGCCTCAATATTGACACGGCGCACAACGGGGAAATCGGCTTTTTCGTCAAGTCCTAAGAACCGTGCGGCGGCGCGGGCGAAATCCTGCGGTTCATCGCTGACGAAATAGCGGGCGGAACCGGGATGCGGGGTATCCGTATCGGCGGAAAGATGTTCTTTTTCGAGAAGACGGGCAAGGGCGCGCGCCGCCTCCATGCCGGTGTCGATGAGGGTCACACCCGGGAGGACTTTTTTGATAACAGGTTTGAGAAGCGGATAATGCGTACAGCCAAGGATGAGCGTATCCACGCCGGCATCGCGCACGGGGGCGAGATAGCGTTCCGCGGTCAAAAGCGGAATGGGGTCGTCGGGGTCGAGAAAGCCGTTTTCCACAAGCGGCACGAACAGGGCGCAGGCACAGCTTGTGACGGAAAGTGCATTGTCCCGGTTCCGCAGAGCCGTTTCGTACGCGCCGGATGCGATGGAGGACGGGGTCGCAATGACACCGATCTTGCCGTTTTTCGTTGCGCGGACAGCCGCATTCACCGCCGGCTCAATGACACCGATGACGGGCACATGGTATCGGTCGCGCAGAAGATCCAGCGCGTTTGCCGAAACCGTTCCGCACGCGACGACGACCGCCTTGCACGCCGCCTCCGACAGCAAAAACCGCATATCCTGCTCCGCATACCGGCGGATGGTTTCCCGCGACCGGGAACCGTAAGGAACGCGCCCTGTGTCGCCGAAATAAACCAGCTCCTCCCCCGGCAGAAGCGCGCGGATCTCCTTTACCGCGGACAGTCCGCCAAGACCGCTGTCAAAGATGCCGATGGGACGACGGTCAGATGTAAGGATCTCTGATGCCATTCTGCCGTTTGGATGTTCCATGCGGGATCACTCCGTTTCTGCGTATTCGATGAGGGTGTCAAGCAGCTCCGCGGTCGTTTTTCCCATGTAATTCCAGAGCTTGGGGTACATACTGATCTGCGTAAAGCCGGGAAGTGTGTTGATCTCGTTGAACACGATGCGTTCCTCTTTGGTGACAAAGAAATCCACGCGGGAAAGTCCGCGGCAGCCAAGCACCGTGTAAATTTTCTTTGCGTAAGTGCGTACCTGCTCCAAAGCGTTCTCTGAAATGCGTGCAGGAATGAAATCCGCGCTCGTGTCGGTGATGTATTTGGTGTCATAATCATAGAAATCGCTGCCGGGATTGATTTCGCCGGGGATGGACGGATGTGCATCCTCGTTGCCCAGTACCGCGCATTCGACTTCCCGTCCGACGATACATTCTTCAACGATGACTTTTGTGTCAAACGAAGCGGCAAGGCGCATCGCGGCAAGCAATTCCGCACGGTCGGATGCCTTGGAAACACCGATGGAAGACCCCGCGTTTGCCGGTTTGACAAACAACGGATACGAATCCACCGCTTCCGCGCGGGTGAGCACCTCGTCCGGTGCGGTTTCAATCTCCGCACGGGTGAAGAACGCGCTCTTTGCCTGTGGGATGTCGTAATTGTTCAGAATCAGCTTTGTGAACATCTTATCCATTGCCACAGCAGATGCGGCGCAGTGCGGACCGACATACGGGATCCCCGTCATGGAAAGCAGTCCCTGCAAAGTACCGTCCTCGCAGTATGCGCCGTGGACGATGGGAACGATGACATCGATGTGTACCGGGATAAAGGAATTTTTGGTTTCGCCCTCCACATACAGATTCCCGTCCCCGAATGATGGCGACAGCATCGCGCGGCGCAGGCAGTCCGTTTTTTCGTGCCACGTATCGTCGCGGATGGCATCAAGAGAACCCGTATAAGAATACCACTTGCCGTCAGACGTGATGCCAACGGTGTGGATGTCGTATTTGTCTGTATCTAATGCCGGAAGCACCGAGCAGACACTCATTAAGGAGACCTTGTATTCGGTTGATTTTCCGCCGAACAGGCAGAGTACGGATTTTTTCATATGTGATTCGGTTCCTTTCGGTTGGAGAGTTGGGGATTCTATTATATGCGGGGGGTGGGGGGATTAACCATGATTCCCCTCCGTCGGCGGATTTCCCGTGTCGGCGGTCTCCGCCCCGGTACTGCCGTAGCGTTTCTTTCCGTAGCCGTAGCCATACCCATAACCGTACCCGCCGTAGCCGTATCCGTAGCCTTTGGCGGCAAGGCCGCCTGCCATGCCGTTGATGACACAGCCGATGAGCGGGATTTTCGAGTCGGTCAGATAGCGGACGGCATCGAGGATCGCGTAGCGGGGGGTGTAGTCCTGACGGATGACCATCAGGGCGGCATCTGCGGTCGGGGCGATCTCGGAGGCATCGGAAATCAGTCCGCAGGGCGGGGTGTCGAGAATGATATATTCGTATACGGAGCGCGCCGCTTCGATGAAACGGGCAAAGAGCTGACCGGACAGCATCCGCGTGGTGTTATCGTGTATCTCACCGGCGGACATCAGGAAGAGATTCCGGATCTCGGTCTGCCGTACCGCATCACGCAGGGCAGTCTTGCCCGACAGAAATTCGGAAAGCCCGTTGTCGTTCGGCAGACCGAATGCCTGCGCGGCGGAAGGATTGCGCATATCGCAGTCGATGAGCAGAACCGTGTGTCCTTTTTGTGCAAGAGAAACGGCGAGATTGGCGGAGACGGTCGTCTTGCCCTCACCGGGTGCGGCGGAGGACACGAGCAGAACCTTGTGACCGCCTGCGCGCATGGCGTTTTCGGTGTGCAGGCGCAGAAGCCGTACCGCATCCACAAAACCCCACCGTCCGGTGTCGTGGTTCACCATCGGACAGGTGCGGCCGGCACTGAGCACCTTGGTCGCGGGGAGCGTGCCGAGACACGGGAAATTGAGCATCTGCTTCAGCTCCTCCTCGCTGTGGACGGTCGCACGGCCAAACGACAGCAAAATCATCAGGCAGAGGAACAGTGCAAGACCGACGGCGCCGCCTTTGACGGCGCTTTTCAGGGGACGGCATTCATTTGTGGGGGATGCCGGAATGCCGCTGTCGTCCAGGAGGATCATCGTGGTCGGGCCGACGACAAATTCCGCGACCTCCGGATAACATTCGATGACGGCAGTCAGAACCTCATGCGCATATGCCGGGTCGCCGTCGCGGACGGTCAGGACAAGGACATTCGTGCCGTCGATGGCGGATGCCGTGACCGTCGGAAGCCACGAAACGCTGAGGTGCTTTTTCACCGCTTCTTTCATGGCACTGCTGTTTAAGATCTGCGGAAACGTCTTTTCCATCTGCTCCGCGGTCGTCGCGTTGTAGACGTTTGCGGATGCGTACAGGGGATTCACGACCCGCACGGTAAAGGACGCCTCCGCTTCGTAAACCGGTTCATAAGACGTCACCTCATGAAGCGCAAAGATGCCCGCGCACAGCAGGGTGAGGACAAGCCCCAGAACCTTGTAGCGGAGAATGCCGCGGCGGATGTTCTCAAACAGGGCAAACAGGTCGATCGCTTCGGCTTCTCCCGCCTGCGCATTGTCTTTTTCACGTTCTTCCATCGGTCATTCACCTTTCACGTTTCTCGCGGCAGTGTCCTGCGCGGATGCAGATCTGTTCGTGTCGGACGATCTGCCGTAGCCGTATTTTCCGTAGCCGTAACCATAACCGTATCCATGCCCATATCCATATCCGTAACCGTACCCATATCCATATCCATATCCAGCGGCACCGGAAACGACAGAGGTGTATACATTGTTCATGACACAGCCGAGCAGATGCACACGGTGCGCGGAATTGTCAGCACCGGCTTTGGTGAGGACGGTGACCGCGCGGTTGATGGCGTGTGTGGTACAGCGGTTCTGCTGAACGACGAGCAGGGCGGCATCCGCGTGTTCCATGATGACTTCCGCATCGGGAACGGCAGACATCGGCGGCAGGTCGAGAATCACGCAGTCATAATGGGCGCGCACGGCGGAGAGCAGACGGGCAAGCCCCTCGGATGCCATCAGCGCGGCGGGGTCGCGGTCTGCCTTGCTTTGCAGAAGAACGTGAAGTCCGGTTCTGCTTTCCACGGCAATGGCGTTTGCAAGCGATGCCGTACCGAGCAGGACCCCGCGGACATCCGCGTTTTCGTGCTTCATGTCGAGAAGCTTGTGGCAGGCGGGCTTGTATAAGTCAAGGTCGATGAGCAAGACCCGTCCCGCACCGTGCTTTTTCGCCATCGAAAGTGCTAAATTGACGGCTACGGTGGATTTGCCCTCATTTTCCATGACACTGGTGACCATCAGCACGCGCCCGTGACCCATATGCTGTTCCACACGGCGGCGGAGCTTGCCGAATGTCTCCACAAAACGGAAGCTGACGGCGGGATTCGTGATGAGCAGTCCCGTGCGCTGACGGTGAAGCCATGCGCGGGGGGACTTGTAGGTGTGTTCGTGGGGAATTTCCCCGAGACACCAGCAGGAAAGCTTGTCCTCCGCTTCCGTGCGGCTCCGCACCGCATCCCGCAGATACGACCAGACAGCGATGGCGGCGGCACTGCCGAGGGCGGCGAGCACGACAACATACTTCATCTTGTGCGCAAGGTTTGCGGAATTGGACGGCGACGACGGAACGGTCGGGTGGACGAGCGTTTCCACGACGATGTCACCGATGACGTCATAGGTCACGGCGGTGTGGTTTTCAAGAATTGCCTCCATGACAAGGAACGCCGTGCGGGGATTTCTGTCGGTGACGGAAACGGTGATTAAGTTGGTATCGCTGATGGCGGCGGCGCGGATCTGTCCCGAAAACGAACCGCCCGGCTGTTCTTCGCCCACTTCTTCTAAAATGATATTTTGCATCTTGGAGGAGGTGAGGATATTTTCAAACACGCTTGCAAAGGACGTGGTCGAGGACAGGTTGCCGTAGACGGTTCCGGTCGAATCGCGCGTGGTGATGACCACGGTGGCGTTGGTCGTGTATTTCGGCATGTATGCGGCATCAAGCACGATGAACGCGGCACAGGAGAGGACGATCACGGCGGTGAGGATCCACATCCAGCGCTTCACAACGTCGCGCACGATGACAATGGGGTCATAGGGCAGAAAGCTGTGCTGTGCGCTTGTACGGAATGCCGGTACGGCAGAAGCCGAAGAAGAGGAGGAGGAAGATGCTGTGGTTCTGGTTTGAGATGCTTCTTGCATAAGTCGGTCTCCTCCTTTCTTACTCTGCGGCGGTACCGGAATTGGTACCGGGGGCGATCACATTGTCTGCGGCAATGTCGTCTTCAACGACGGCAAACAGCTTCGTGTAGCCGGTATAGGAAACGCCGTCCGCGGAATAGCTTGCGGTATAGGTAACGGTATAAATGCCCGGGACTTCGGTATCGACCTCCCCCTGAGTGCGGATGCGCACGCCGTTTGAGGAGGGTTCGGTGAGGTCAATGGTCGTTCCGCGCACGCGCAGGGTGGTCGGATGCTCGTCCGCATCAAAATCCGCGCCGATCGGCAGATAGAGGAGATAGGTGTCAAGCGACAGGTCGGCGGAATAGGTATCGACCGGGTAGACCTCCACGGGCAGGGAGAGGGAGGCGGTGTCGCCGAGTGAGTTCGTCACGCGGAACAGCACTTCGTGAACGCCTTCCTCCGTGACGGTGGAACCGCTGGTCGTCATCGTTGCCTTGACGGAGGATGAGAGGTCGCCGTCAATGACATCTGTTGCGCGCACGTCGTCCAGCACGTCGAAAATGGTGCCGTATTCATACACGAGCGGCACGGAAAGGGAGAAGCGGGGAGCGGTGTAGTCCTCATAAAGAACGGTGCGCGTTGCCTTTGTGACGTTTCCGGCTTTGTCAAAAGCGGCATAAGTGACGGTGGTCTCGCCTGCATCGTTCATGCCGTAGATGCTTTCCACGATAATGCCCGCGGTAACGTCGCCGTCGTGTTCGTCATGGGCGGTGACACCGGAAAGATAGGCATCTTCGGATGCGCGGACGGAGAGGGTGAGGGTATCTGTTTCAAAGGAGAGTGCCGGCGGGACGGTGTCCGTGCGGAGTCCGTCAACGATGCGGTATCCGCCGAGTACAGCCAGTGCCAGCACCGATATGCCTGCGAGGATGAGATTCTGCTTTTTCACATTGGTACATCCTTGTTGTGTTTTTTCAGTAGGGTAAAAAATATACAATATATAATATTATATCATAAATGAAGATGTGAAATGTAATTTTTGTGTGTCGGATGTATGAATTTTCAATTAACATTGACGAATGAGAAAAAACGTAAATAATTGCGGGAAAAAGAGCGATGCCGCGCGCAGGCGCAGCACCGGGGGGAGGGGTATCAATTTAAGAAAAGTGGCATTTAATACATTTGTAAGGACATCCATTGGGCAATGTCATTTATATAAGGGACAGCGGTACTCTTCATTTGTAAGGGCGATTCACGGTCAACGCAGTTGACATTCGCTTGCCACGAAATGATATGATGGCGAAAATGACAGAAAATCCATATCAGAATAATGTAGTTTTTCTCGCTATATCGGCATAAAACCGATATGCGGCGCTACAGGGATAGAGAAAGGATGTTTTCGCTCTTAAGTTGACAACATTCCCCTTTTTCCTTACCCCCTCAAAACCGCACTGCTGATACAGTCATACCAATGCACATAGGTGACCCCATTTACATCCAGCCGTTCATTCTCCGGCAGAAGCTCCGTCCAGGGCTTTCCGTAGCGTTCTTTTGCCCAATCGAAGCGGTTGAAGCGGCGCCAGAGAACCGTTCGGCCGTCGGTACCGATGTACTGTTCCGTCAGAGCTCCGTTTGCACAGATGCCCATCAGGAGAACGGTGTCAAAGGTCGTTTTGCCAAGCGTGACGGAATACCTGCCGACAATGTCCTGGCATTCGATCAGGGCGGAGGGATCGCTGGCATTGCAGACTGTCACGGCGGAGCCGGTGCGCAGGATCAGTCCGCGCGGATGCGGGTGGGTCTCCATGCCGCAGTTGTCCTCGCCGATGCCCCACTCACGCATGAAGTCGTCGCCGTCGAGAAAGGTCAGAAAATGCTTTGCGCCGTCGCTGTCCGTGTAGCATTCACCGAGCCAGCGGCAGTGTGTGTCGGAAAGCTGGGCATAATAGAGATGGTCGCCGGTCTTGTTCCCGTCGGCATCGAAAAACTGCGTTTCGATCTCCGCGCCGCGGATGCCGTGCAGAACGATGTTCTGCGTGCAGTGGGAAACGGTGGTCTCGGTCAGGCGGCCGACGGATACGCGGCTTCCGTCCGTTCCGTCAGAAACATCACAGTCGTAGGATGCCCAGACGACGGTCTCGCCGGGAACGGGGCGGATGAACCAGTTCGACAGCTCCTCAAAGATGACGGGGAACGGCGGACGGGTGTCGGGGGTGATGGTGTATGCGGGAAGAACAGAGGGCATCTGAATGGGTTTCATGTTATTGTCTCCTTTGAAATCAGAATTTTGGGTGCTTTCGCACGACAGTGCGGCACCGCACGGTAGTGCGGGCGCGGGCGGATACGGCCAGGCATCGCGGAAGCGGCGTTTGGCGTGGAACAGGCGGCTTTTGACCGTTCCCGGCGGAATGCCGAGCAGGGCGGCAATCTTCGCCTGCGGATATTCCAGCCAGAACGACAGATATAAGATCTGCCGATCCTCCGCCGACAGTCCGGAGAGAATTTCCCGCACCAGCGCGCCCGTGCGGCCGGCGGCGTTTCCCGTGTGCGCGGGAAGCTCCGAGATGCTGTCCAGCGGCAGCGGATCTCCGGCTTTCGCACGGCGGCGGAAATAGTCGGAGATTTTGTTTTTCGCAATGCCGATGACAAACGGCAGGAACTGTTCCGTGTCGGAAAACCGCGCGGGGGCGGCACGGTAGGCGTTCCACGCGGCAAGGGAAATTTCCTGAATGAGATCTTCTGTGTCGGCATCGCTCGGAATGCGGTAACGGACATACCGCACAAGCGCGGTGCGGTGCTTTGTAAGCAGGGTGTCAAAGAGGGTGTCCGGCATGGCGGCGGCTCCTTTCGGGTGTTTTTTGAAATCGATTTCATATACAATATCGTTTTTGGCGGGCAAAAGGTTCACGGTCAGCGGAAATTTTTGCAAAAAATCCGGTATAGCAGAAAAAATATCATATTTTTTTGAAAAAAAGCTTGACAGGGACGAGAAGATATGGTATAATATATATGTTAATCCAAAGACAGCAGGTTTCCATGAATAAGCATCCGCTTTCCTGCCGAGGAACGATACAGAATATTCCCGCAGAAGACATATACGGTCTTTGTGCGTTTATCTGGTCTTTATCGGTGGAAATGGGATTCCGATAAAGGCTTTTTTGTTGTTTCCCGCGTCCCGGATTCATCATTTTCCGTGTTTGAAATATTACAGGAGGTGAATACTGTGCCCAGCGCAAAGGTTCTCGAATCGAAAAAGCAGATCGTTGCCGAACTGACCGAAAAGCTGCAGAACGCTGCATCCGGTGTCATCGTCAACTATTCCGGTATTACCGTTGAAAACGATACCAAGCTCCGTGCGGATCTCCGCAAGGCTGGTGTCGAATACGCAGTCATCAAGAACACCATGACCAAGCGTGCCTGCGAAAACGTCGGCTACGGCGAACTCGCAAACGTTCTGGAAGGTATGACCGCAATTGCGATCTCCAAGGACGATGCGGTCGCTCCCGCAAAGATCCTCAAGGAATACGCAGACAAGATCGACTCCTTCGAGTTGAAGGCAGGCTTCGTTGAAGGCAAGGTCCTCGATAAGGACGGCATCATCGAACTCGCCAACATTCCGTCCAAGGAAATCCTCGTCGGCAAACTGCTCGGCAGCATCCAGTCCCCGCTCTACGGTCTGGCATATGCTCTCCAGGCAATCATCGACAAGAACGGCGAAGCAGCACCCGCAGAAGAGGCTGCTCCCGCAGAAGCATAAGACAGCCGAGCGAAAAACGCCCGCGTCTTATCCCGGCATTCCGCAAAATGCGGAAACATTCCCACAAACGATGGGAAAATTACAATAATTTGAAAGTATCAGGAGGTTTGGAACAATGGCAAACGAAAAAACCACTCAGATTTTAGAAGAAATTAAGGCTCTCACGATCCTCGAGCTCGCAGACCTGGTCAAGGCTCTCGAAGAAGAATTCGGCGTTTCCGCAGCTCCCGTTGCAGTTGCAGCAGCAGGTGCAGCTCCCGCAGCAGCAGCAGCTGAAGAAAAGACCGAGTTTGATGTCGTCCTCAAGTCCGCAGGCGCAGCAAAGCTCAACGTCATCAAGGTTGTCCGTGAAGTTACCGGTCTCGGCCTGAAGGATGCAAAGGATCTCGTCGAAGGCGCTCCCAAGACCATCAAGGAAGGCGTTTCCAAGGCAGATGCAGACGCTCTCGCAGCAAAGCTCACCGAAGCAGGCGCAGAAGTCGAAGTCAAGTAATTTTTCACATACGGAAAAGAGAGAAGCTGTACCCTATGGGGTATGGCTTCTTTTTTTATAATGTTTTTTATAATGATGGATAAGAAAAAACGCCGGGAACGGCGATTTTTTCGTTGGAAAAGGTATTGTCGTCAATCAACTTTTGTGCAAAAAACAGGCAGTCTTCGCGGTGTTGCTTTGCACGCCCCTCCGCAAGTGCCTCCGCTCTGATCTTATCACCGACTCTACTCATCTGTTCAAGACTTCCTTCGTCTTCTTTGAAATAGCGCACCCGGTCGGCGAGGATGGGGTCGTACATATCTGCGGCGTTGGCGCAGTGGAAATCGTGCATCAGCCGGCCGATGGGGTGGGATGTATCACGGAATTCTCCGTTGACATAGATGATGTGGGAACCGTCCTCAAACGGCAGGTTCTCGCCGTCCACAAGATACCTTCGCGTTCTGCTGACCTCCCCGGAATCGTTCTGTAATTATTGTACCACAAAAGGGGGTGAAATGCAAGCGGTAAGATGCAATTGAATTATGAATATTTTGTAAAACACAAAATTTTCGCGGCGGTATGGGAATGGGATGATTGACAAAACGTGCGGCGCGTAGAAAAACGCTATCGTGACATGAAGTTTCTGATCCGCGCGTTGGAGCATGACACGGAATCGGACACGGACACATAAAAAACACCCCCGCCATCCGGCAGGGGTGTCTATGTTCAGACCATACAGGTCATCCCATTCTGATTAGTGCTTCTTGGACAGAACAACACCTGCAGCTGCAGCCATAACAACAGCAGCAACAACGATACCAGCGTCAGCGGTAACAGGGGTGTCAGCAACATCTGCGGGAGCTTCGTCAGCGGGAGCTTCGTCAACAGCGGGAGCAACGTATTCTGCGAATGTGAGTGTGCCGAAATATTCAACGGACTGCCACGGAGCAGAATCACCGTTTGCAGTATCAACATTCCAACGAAGAGCGTTGAGGAAGTCAGCATTGGTTTCGCCGTTATCATTGTACATGAATTCGAGACCGATGGTGGAGCCGACAGCAGGGATACCGTTCATCAGTGCAACGGAGAACTCAAGGACATAACCGTTTTCAGAGGTTGCAACCTTGTATTCCTGAACCATGTCAACATCGCCGATGGAGTTATTACCCTTGATGATTTTTTCGTCAAGGCACATACGGAGCTGAGTAGAGACATCGCAGTAAGCAGCATCCTTGCAGGAGTCTTCATCGAAATAGATTTCGAAGCAGTCATCGTTGCCTTCGTAAACGGTGGCATCGGTAACTTCGACAAGGAAGTAAACAAGGGTGTCGTCGTGCAGAATTTTTGCACGGGCAGAGCAAACGGATTCTGCACCATTCTGGTAAGGAAGATCAATCTGTGTCCAGTCATCGGAAACAGTAGACCAGCATTCATCGACCTGACCGTCGATGACAGGAGTTGCGAACTGCGCGGTGTACGTCAGATCACGTGCTGCGGAAACGCCCATGCTCATCATGCCGAGCACGAGGACAACCGCAACGAGAAGAGAAAGAGTCTTTTTCATTGTAGAAAACCCTCCAAAAAATTTTTTACCATGATTTCTTTGGCTGAAACCATTGGTCATGATTATTATACACGAAAAAAGCAGAAATTGCAATAGCTTTTGTATAATTTTTTCAAATATGCTCTTTTGCACAAATTCCGTCAAAAATCTGACAATTAAAATTGTGCATTGTCTATATTGACAATTTATTGCCGGAAGACATAAAACAGGCAGAAATCCATCCGGATACGGGAATTTTCCAGAAAGAAAAACAGACAGAAAGAGTAGGCTGTCGGTGTATACTGACTGAATCCGCAATTTTTACAGATGAGCGGCAAAGAAACAAAAGAGCACCGCATCAGCGGTGCTCTCATATCAGTCAGACTGATTGATGGATTAGTGCTTCTTGGAAAGAACAACACCTGCTGCAGCTGCCATGACAGCAACTGCTGCGACGATGCCTGCATCAGCAGTGGTGGGAGCTTCGTCAGCGGGAGCATCAACAACTTCGTCAGCTGCCGGTTCCTCAACTTCGAGGGACGGAGCAACGTAGGTGGAGAGGTTGAGCTTCAGCGGGTAGTCAGCGGGATCGAAGGAAACGCGGCCGTCGATAGCAACCTTGTATGCGTTGGTGGTAGCACCGTCTTCTTCACGGTCGAGCATGCAGATGAGGGCGTTCATGTATTCGCCGTCTGCATGATGCCATTCGTAACCGTCATCAGCGAGGATTTCGATGGAAGTCCACGGAATGACCATTTCGAACTGCCAGCCGTTAGCGGTGATGGAGTATGCGCCCTGGAAGTTGAATTCTTCGCCAGCCAGACCGTAAGGATGATAGAATGCACCGAGAGAACCGTCTTCCAGCGGAGCGATGGTGTAGAACATACCACCGGTTTCGCCGCCGTCAGCGAGCAGACCGTGCGGGTCGAGAGCGATCTGGAATGCGTCCTTGTTGTAAACGTCGGATGCATCAGCAGCCTTGACGACATCGGAGTCGGTAACGTCAGCTGCAAGCCACAGACCGGTTTCATCCCAGCTGTAGTAGAAGTAAACAGCGTTGTTGATTTCACCTGCCCACGGCTCACTGTTGTCAGTGGTCATGTCAAGTGCGTTTTCCTGGTCCCATTCACCAACGTTGATAACGCCATCGAGAGTGGGGGTGTTGGAGTAAACAGTGACATCCTGTCTGTCAGCAAGCAGAGCAGATGCGGAAACAGCAAGTGCAGCGAGCATAGAGACAGACATCACGCCTGCGAGAATCTTTTTCATGATTTTTCCCTCTATGTATTTAGAATTTCCTGACAGGGTTTGGTCGACCTGTCCGGTTACTGTTTATTATACACTAAATTTGCGAAAATTGCAACCTTTTTTGCGCGATTTTTGCAAAAAACGGAATGTTGCACAAGAAATGCAGGGAGATATTCGGATTGCGTTGTGCAGAATTACTGGAACAGGGCGTTGCGGTTGGGGGCAGAGGGAGAGTGGATAACAATAGCAACCGGCACCGTCCGGGGACAGCACCGGTGATTGTAGGGAGTCAGAGAGACTGTTCCTGTGCGAGTTTTTCTACATCTGCAATGGGGAGACCGGAAATTTCGGAGATCTCGGCGAATGAAAATCTTTGTTTGGAAAGCATGGTGTTTGCGACATTTTGTTGGTTTTTATATATGCCTTCTTCAACACCCAAGAGGATGCCTTCTGCCTTACCTTCCGCTTTGCCTTCTGCTTTGCCTTCTGCTTTGCCTTCTGCTTTGCCTTCTGCTTTGCCTTCCGCTCTACCTTCCGCTCTACCGTCAGCATACGTCTTTTTCAAATTGTCTTCATTCAATCTCAAATAGCACTCCATGAGTTCTGCTGTCATATAGAATCCTCCTTTTTTCGATTCTTTCAGGATACTGAACCGTTCCGCAAGCACCTCGGAATAGAGCTGATCCGATGTCCGGCAATGGAAATCATGCATCAGCCGTCCGATGGGGTGCTCCGGGTTTCTGTATTTTCCGTTTACGATCAGGATATGCGCGCCGTCGCTGTATGGAGCGGTATCGCGGTACGGTTCTCCCGTATTGCTGAGAATACATCGCTCGATGCGGTACAGCGGTTCTCCGCGTTTCAGGATGTCGTTTTCCATAATGAAAATGACATAGGTTTCCGGCAGTTCCTTGAAATTCTGTCCCGGTTTCAGCGATTCTCTGTCCATTGCGGCGGAATAGAACCGCGCCCTTTGCGGGGAATACCCGCCGTCGCTGTTCTGGATCTCAATATCGTAGAGTTTTCCCGTGCTGTCCGTTGCTTTGACATCAAGCCGGATACTGCGGAATGCGGGACTGTTGTATTCTTTCTGTGTTTCCACTTCCGTGACGATCATATCGTCTCTGCCAAAGATCGCATTCAGAACGAACGCAACACCCTCGCAGTCGCCATTGAAGACCTGTGTCATGAAAACGTCGTCCATGAGCGTCATGCTTGCGGCAAACAGAAATAATTTTTCTTCCTCTGTCAGAGTCGCCGGATCCCGCGCTTCCAGTTCGGCTACCCTGTCGTTATATTCTTTCGACACGCTGTCACCACCTCCGCTGTCTCTGTCTATATTGTATCACATTTTCTTATGGTATGCAAGCGGAAACTATGAATTTTATGTAAAAAATCAAAGCACCTCAAACACCACATACAGCACCCCGTAACACACCGGCTGATGGAGCATATACACGATGAGCGAATGCCGTCCGAGCCATGCAAGGACGGGGATCTTCGGGGTTTTGAGAAAGCGCAGGAGATCGTATTTCTTTGCGATGCGGAACAGAAAGAATCCCGTTAAATAAAGGAAAAACCACGGGATCAGTGGGAAATAGTCGGTAGAGAAAAAGTCGTCCGCGGGGAAACCGAGCAGGGCGGTGAACAGGTTTTTGTACCACGCATCGGGCAGACGGCAGAATGTTTTGCCGAAAAGCGACAGTCCTCCGGCGGGCGCGTGCTTTGTCACAAGGAACACGGCAAACGATACCGCGGCGCAGACGGGGGCGGGGAGATGTTCCGTCCATTTCCCGACGGGAACACACAAGAGCATCGACAGTCCGATGAGTGTCAGGACACCGAACACAATCGCCGAATCCGGCATGAAAACGAGCGTGACCGCCGTCACCAGCACCGATGCCGCTGTGACCGTGATGCCGCGGCGTACCGGATGATGGCCGAGCGCGTGGCAGAAGCCGGAGAGCAGAATGAACGTCCAGCAGATGCTCTGCTGCCAGATTTCCGCCCCCGCGGAATGATACCACGGCACGGAAACGCCGAATAGATACACGACGTCCCACATCGCGTGATAATCGATCATCGAAAGCAGTGTCAGACCGCGCAGGGAGTCAAGGGCATGAAGCCGCCCGGAACGGACACGTTCGTCTTCGGCATCGGCGCATTCCGGGGACGGTTTCGGTTCGGATTCCGTCATGAGAACAGCACCTGTCTGGGGGCGTGGTCGGTCTCATACGCATCGTAAAGCGGGCGCAGGGAATGGGGTGCTGTGGGATTCTCTGTATCCCGGATGAGTTCAGCGGCGGAAACGGAAAGCGGTGTGTCCGTTGTGACCGAATACATGAGATTGCCGCGGAAAATGGCGTTTGCATCCTTGATATTATGCTTGCCTGTGGGGGTTTCCGTGTGGAACGGAAGCGCAAAGTCGATGACGATCTCATGTGTTTTATCGGTGAGGAGCAGATTCAGCATTCCGTTTTCCACCGTGTATTCCGCACCGGAAACGGTGAGGTTTTCCGCGGTGTCGGGCAGATAGCAGGAAAGGGTAATGTGCGTGCCCTCCATGATCTCGGGAATCGAGAACACGGTCTTTCCGTTCAAAGGATACCCGGTCTTCTGGACAAGGGTCAGACTGCCGCCGGGAATGGAGATATAGACCTCGGACGAGGAAAAATACGGCACGACGATTCTGTTGTCCTCCACCAGATACGCATATTCCGCAACAGATGCCAGTCCCTCACCGCCGCGCATCGTACAGCACCAGTAAGCCTCCGGGCAGTGCATACGGATGATGCGGTTGTCCTGCGTATTTTCCGCACCGAGACAGGTGTCGCATCCGAAGCCGCCGTTCTCGCGCTGCCCGAATCCCATGCCGTTGTAATAAATGCGCTGGGCAGTGGTCAGATATGCGCGCTCGCCCGTCTCCGCGTACAGCTGCACAGCACACAGAAATGAGTCGATGACCGCACACGGCTCCGTCCACTCCGGACGGCCGAACCAGTTGTAGTTGGCGTAATTTGCCGTCATGCCGTGCTCCAGATACATGGCAAACAGCTTCTTTGCCGCGTCCAGATACGCGGGATTTTTCGTCATGCGGTAGGTGCGGAGAATGCCGCGCGTGCCGGTCAGCGTTGCGTGGGTCTGCACCGAAATGCCGAGAAAATCGATTTTGAGGAAATTCTCGATCATGCGGTCAAGCAGTGCGCCGATGTCCTCATCGCCGGTCAGCTCGTACAGGGCACTTACGCCGTCCAGCGGAATGTACGCGCATCCCGTGTCGGTCGAAATGATCCATTTTCCGACCATGCCCGCGGAATTGCCCGCCATATCGCCGGAATAAACGCGCTCCTCCGGCTTGATGGGATACGTCGGATAGGTGTCGTACAAGGGCAGGAACAGATTGCGCCCAATGGCAAGCGCGGCGTCGTACACCTCCGGGCGGCGCGTGCAGCGGTAATACGCACACAGTCCGCGCAGAAGCCAGGAGTGCCCTGACAGCTGCTGTTCGTTTGCAACGCCGTCTTCGTAAATCGGGCCGAGATACCCGTGTTCGTTGCGCGCACCGAGAACGATGTCCACGATCTCATGCAGATACGCCGGCTCTTTCTTCGTGGTCTCGGCAAGCCGGACGAGCGCGAGGATCGTGCGTCCCTCCCAGTCGCCAGGCCAGCCTGCCTGGTCCATATTCAGAACGGTTTCGGGGCGGTACTCGCGCTTTTCCATGCGCGCCGCCAGCAGTCCCGCCCGCGCGGCAAGGTCGGAGCGGGGGATGTAAGTGTTGTTTGTGATGGGGGTCATAGTTGGATGTCCTTTTTTGAGGGTGGTTTTTAGGTGGTTTCACACATAAGAATTAAGCAAAATCATCTTCACATACGCCATATATTCCCGCACGACGGACGGGAACCACAGGGAAAACCGTTCGGTTGGCGCACCGACAAACGTGCAGTCGAGCCCGTATTTCCCGCAGAGGAATTCGATGCGCGGCATATGGAACGACGACGACACGGAAATGATATTGTAACCGTCCAGGTCGTGTTCCCCGATGAGCGCAAGGTACGCGCGGATGTTGCCTTTCGTCGATTCGGCGGTCTCGTCGATGAGAATGCGCTCCTCGTCAATGCCGTGTTCCGCGAGATACCATGCCATCACCTGCCCCTCCGTATATGTTTCGCCCTCGTCAAGCGCACCGGAGACGATGCAGACGGCAGAGGGGTTTTCGTCGAGCAGTGTGAGTGCGGCATCCAGGCGTTCCCGCAGCATTTCCGAGGGATTCTCCCCTTTGACACGGCATCCGTAGACACAGATGACGGTGTCGCCTACGTTTTCGGGAGAACTGTTTTCATAGGAATGAAGCGCGCCGAGCATAAAGCAGAATGTCACAGTGAAAAATACAACGGCGGTGCCGTACAATATCTGTCCCGCGCGGAACAGCTTCCGGGGAAGACACTTCTGCTGAAGACGGGCGGAGAGGGTGTTTTCCAATACCGGCGGCAGAATGACGACGGCGCACGCGGCAATTGGCAGAGCATATGAGAAGAACGTCCCCGCGTGGGAGAGCACCGACAGAAGATAAGAAACGAAGCAGACAGCGGAAAATGCGGCGCAGACCGTGATCAGAACACGGAGCGCGGCACCGATGACCTTACGCTTCTTCATCGCCGCAGAGATAAGCCGCCAAAAGGCGCATCGTGTTCAGAACACCGTCCGTGTGGGAGCGTTCATAACCGTGGGAGGCGTAGACACCCGCGCCGATGAGTGCCTGACGGATGTCAAAATTGCGCACCGCGACGGAGCAGTCGGAGCTGTAATGCGGGTAAATATCGACCGCGTAGCCGATGCCGTGCTTTTTCGCCGCCGCAACAAGCGTGCAGTTGATGTCGTAGTCGTAAGGCCCGGAGCCGTCTGCGGCACAGATGGAGACCTCCCGCTCGGTGCAGGCAAGTCCGTTTCCGACACAGCCCATGTCCACGCCGAGAATTTCCGTTACCCCCGCGGGACGGATGCCCGCCGCACCGTGTCCGACTTCCTCATACACGGTGAAGTGGATGTAAATGCGGCGCCGGGGCGTGATGCCGCTGTCCTTTACATATTTTGCAAAGCCGAGCAGGATCGCGGCGCTTAATTTGTCGTCGAGATAGCGGCTCTTGATGTAGCCGGATTCCGTGATGACCGTGCGCGGGCAGGGGCAGACGTAACAGCCGTTTTCGATGCCGAGCGCTTTTACGTCATCCGCGTTTTTCACGACCTCGTCGAGCACCACTTCCACGGTGTCCCAGTTCCGCGCCTTGGTTCCCGCTTCACTGTTGACGTGCAGGGAGGCGTCGATGAGCTGGAATGTGCCGTCGTAGGTTTTGCCGTCGCGGGTGTAGACACGGCAGTGCTCCGTTTCCGTGTTTGCGGCGTTCTGACCACCGATGTTGCGCACGCGCAGACGGCCGTTGCCCTTGATCTCCGCGACCATCGCACCCAATGTGTCAATGTGCGCCGAGAGCAGAATGGCGTTCTCTTCCGCCCCGCATCCGAGATCGGCAAGCACGCCGCCCTTTTCCGTCAGCGACACGGAAATGCCAAGGTCTTCAAACCGGTCACGGCAATATTCTGCCGCCCGGCGCGTAAAGCCCGTCGGGCTGTCGATGGCAAGCAGTTCTTTCAGTACGGTCAGGGTATAAGTAAGATCAAATTCCATTTTGGTGGGTTCCTTTCGTCAGGATTGTATTTTATATCCAGTATATCACAATTTTTTCGAAATTGCAACGGGAAAAGCAAAAAGAGTTGCAAAGAAATGGAAGATTTCCGATGCGCATTGCATAAAAATCGGAGTACCGGTTCATACTGATGGTAATACCTTATACCATATAAAGGAAAGGAACCATTACCGCCATGACAAACGAACCGAAAACCGAAACCTCCAAAAATACCGACCCGAAAACCATGACCCCTGACCTGCGTTCCCCTGACGTTCTTCTGTATTCCGATTTATACAAAAACGCGATGATGGGCGCGGATGCGTGTGCGAAGATGGTGGGCAGAACAAACGCCGCTGAGGATGCGGCTTCCGCGCAAGCGGGAACATTTTCTGCACAGGCGGAAACCAATGCGCCGCAGGCCGTGCGGGAGTGCATGGAACTGCGGCAGGAAATCACGGATATGATGACCGGATATGCCGACCGCGCAAAAGCCGCCGCCGATGCGTTGTCCGATATGGGTGTTCCCGCAGAACAGCTGACGATGCTGGAAAAGCTTCCCGCGGAGATCGGCATCACGATGAAGACAATGTTTGACAAATCCGTTTCCAAATGCGCCGAGCTCATGGTGAACGGCATCACGATGGGGATTATCGACATGAAAAAGGCACAGCGTGTCTGCTCTGAGGACGGATGCTCCCCAGCCGCCTACCGGATGGCGTCGGATATGATCGCGTTCAGCGAACGGTATGTGGAGAGGATGAAGGAGTTTTTGTGAGAAGCGGGGAGATGTTGTCAACTTAAGGACGATGATACTTTGGGTGCAAGGAAAATAGCGAAACGGCGACAGGTACGCCTGTATGCCTGTCTTTCTATCATAACCGTTCATCGTCGTCTTCAACATTCCCCATCACTCCTGATACTCCCTAAGCATTTCCGGCATCCGGCGTTCGATTTCGTCGGTGCGCAGGCGGTCTTCGGCGTAGGCGCGGCGGAGGAGCTCGCCCGGAATGTACGGGTCATATTTTTCAAACACGGGCATCTCGCTGTTACCGACAAGGGACAGGCGGTCGATGCCCTCGTTTTTGATGTGCGCACACAGCCCCCGGATGAGTGCATAGTCGGAAACACCGTCGTCCATTTTGAACGTCATGTAATAACAGCCCTCAAATTCAAGATTCGTGATCTTGAACTCCTTTGCATGCCGCGCGATGTATTTGCGCAAGGTGCGGAACGACCGTGTTCCAAGCCACGGGAACAAGCACCACGTCATGCCGCCGAGCGAGATGAGGGAATGTTCTCCCAGCCCCGCGTTGCGGGCAGCGTGCCGCGCGACGTTCAGACGTTGTTTGGCATTCGGTTTGAGATACGGATATTCCTTGTCGCCGCAGAGGACTTCGCGCATTTTTTCAAGAATTTTTGTGTTGACCTCGCCGTAGTCGCCGGGCCAGGCGATCTCCATTTTGCCCTTGACCTGCTTGACATAGATGAGCTTGCGGGTAAGGTCGAGCTCTTCCACCTCCCAGACGTGTCCGGCAAGCGCGAATCGGTCGCCGACGGGCGGGGGAGAGGTGATCGTTCCGATTTCGTCCGACTCGCACCGTACGGAATAATCGACATCCTGATCCTTGAACACGGCGTAAAAGCGGAAATTGTTGATGAGCTTCTCGCCTTTCAGCCCCACGATCAGCGTTTTCTCCTCGGTCATTTCAAGAAATTCGCCCTTGATCATCGACAAAAGAAGCTGTCGGTAATCTTCTTTTGCGGTATACGCAAACGGCGGCAGGGAAAGCACCCTCTGCGCAAGTGCGGCGGGGGTCAGCTCGCCGGATGCGGACAAAACGCTCAATGTCTGCTGGAACAGAAGCGAAAACGGCATTTTCTTGATGGACGGCGGTTCGATGAAATGGTCTTCCAGATACAGCTGGACGATGGCGATGCCGCGCACCAGTTCCCACGGAATGAGCTGGGGAAGCGGCGTGTCGGGCGTGGGATTTTCCTCGCGGTAGACCATCATCATCTCCGGCGGTTCCCCGCGCCGACCGGAGCGTCCGAGCCTTTGCAGAAGACTTGACACCGTGTGCGGTGCGCCCGACTGCACCACGCGCTCCAGCCGCCCGATGTCGATGCCGAGCTCCAGCGTAACGGTCGCGCAGGTGACGACATGGCTTTCCTCGTCCTTCATCTTCGTTTCGGCTTCCTCGCGGATGGATGCGGACAGATTGCCGTGGTGGATGAGGAAGATGTCCGGTTCGCCGCGGTGCTCTGCGATCTGGCGCATGGTTGCCGTGATGTATTCCGTTTCCTCGCGGGAATTGGAGAAGATCAGGCACTTTTTGTCCTTCACGCAGTCGTACATATATTCATATCCGGCATCCAGCATCGCGCGCGGATTGGGGATCTCCGGATGGTTCATGGCATCCTGTGTCTGGTCGTCGTTGTCGTTCTGAATATAGAAATGCTCCATGCCGAGCCGCCAGCGGTTCCGCCCGCCGCCGGGAAGCGGCGCATCCGTATCCCGTCCGCTTCCCGCAGAGAGCCAGTCCACGGCAACGGACAAGTCGCCGACGGTGGCAGACAGCCCGATGCGCCGCGGATGATGCCCGATCAGCCGCCCGATGCGGCACAGCTGACAGATGATCTGATTGCCGCGGTCGGTGCCGGTCAGAATGTGGATTTCGTCGATGACGACGTAGCGCAAGTCGGAAAACAGCCGCACAATGTCGTTGGAGCGGTTCATCAGCATGGATTCCAGCGACTCCGGCGTGATCTGCAGGATGCCCTCGGGATTTTGCAAAAGTTTGTTTTTGTGCGATGCCGCAACATCCCCGTGCCAGTGCGTGACGGGAATGCCCGCTTCGTCCAGCAGCTCCTCCATGCGGTAGAACTGGTCGTTGATGAGACTTTTCAGAGGGGCAATATACAAAGCACCGACCGACTGCGGGGGATTTTCCCACAGATCAGAGAGGATCGGAAAGAACGCCGCCTCCGTCTTGCCCGATGCCGTCGATGAGGTGATGAGCAGATTGTGGTCGGTGTCAAAGAGGGTCTTCGCCGCCGCCAGCTGCACCCCGCGCAGGGATGCCCAGTTGTGGCTGTAAATGAAATCCTGAATGAACGGCGCAAAGCGGTAAAACACGGCATTGCCGTTGTCCTCTGCCTCTGCCGCGGCATAGCCGTTTTGGGTGTCGGTCATGTGGGATACCTCGATTCTTTCGGATTGGTTATTCTGATTATATCACGCGGCGGGGGATTTGTCAAGGGTGTGGAAGAACATCTGTATATTGTTGGGCGATATATCAGGTGAAACTTTGGCGAGGATGCAGACTGAACGGTTCGCACGAAAGCAGCACCGCAAATGAGCAAACCGCTCTCATTTCCCCACCGCCCGGAACACATTTTCCATTGCCTCTGCCAAACACTGTGCCGCGCGGATGCCGGCGGAGTTGGTCTCCTCGTAGTGGTTTTCGCCGGAATCGTCTTCCGCGCCGTCAAAATACGGCAAATCGGGATTCACAAGATAGTCCCCGGGCGGCAGAATATACCCGGTCTCATCCCCGCACAGACCTGCGATGAGGAGCGTTCCCATGCCGTATTCCTCTGCCAGTGCGGAGAGGGACGGGAATGTCTCGTCCGTCAGCGCGTAGCCCACCCCGGCGGCGGAAAATTCGGTGTCGGAATACACCAGCTCCGGGAAAATTTCCCCGGGAAGCATGGCAATCGTGATGCTGTCACCGAGCCGCAGAGCCGCGCAGGAGGTGTGAAGCGCGTAGCCCGTTTCGCTGTCGGAATTTCGCGTGAGCGGATTGCCGAGAATGCCAAGGAACCGATAGTAGAGAAACACCGTGTTGTCAAGCGGCACGGCATACTCCGTTTCCGCAAACGCATACGACGGCAGAACGGCGGTCTCGTCATCCGGCGAAATGGACAGCGCACACGCGGCGAGTGCTTTGCCGGTCGCAGTGCAGTTTTTTATATAAAAATCGGGGTCGCCGTCCACCGTACTTTCATCAAGCAAAACCGGCGTCATCACAAGTCCGCCGATGGCACCGGGGACAAACAGCGTACCGTCGCCCGTTTCCGCGCGGATCGTATCCGCCATGACACCGGGAAAATCGCGGCTTAATAGCCGGTTGTCCCCGCGCAGGGATTCCGCATGGGCGGCAAAGAAGACGATGCGTGTCCCCGCGCTGTCATCCTTTGGCACGAAGCGCAGCTGATACAGCGTTTCATCATAGACATACGGCGCACGGGAGTCCTCCTGTAAGCCTTCGGTTTCCGCCGCACCGAAATACAACGCCCCGCATTTCCGCGCCACATATGCCGCTTCTGCCGCCGAGACGGCGGACGAGATCAGGTTCTCCATGTACGCACGGTTCTTTCCGTCAACAGCAGTCGGTCCCCAAAGCCCCAGCGTGTCGATGCTCGCGTGGGTGTGCGTCGCGTAGACGAAGACTCGCTGACAGCCGTTCTCCGCCGAAAAATCCGCAAGCCGCGACCGGATCGCGTATACCGTGTCGGAGCCAAGCCCCACACAGTCCACGCCGAGGAGCAGAATGCCCGAATCCGCATCCGTCCCCATCCAGACCGCATTCGCGCACGGCATATCCAGTACCCCCGCGATCTCCTCCCCACCGTGATAACCAGCGATGTACAGCGGTTCGTCCGTTTCTGTGTCTTCTGGGAGCGCGATTTCCGCCTGTCCATGTCCGACATACCAAGAGTTCCCGACAGAAGATCCGGTCAGAATATTACCCTGTTCCCCACATCCTGAAAAAAGAAACAGGAACAGCATAAGAAAAGTTCCGTAAATATATCGTTTCATCACAGCACCTCAAAAAGACCGTTTCCCGCCATTTTGGCAAGCGAAAACAGAATATCGTAAAACCGCACGCCGTTGACGTCGGCGCACACGACGGACAGAATGTAACCGATGAGCAAAAACAGCGGCAGAAGCCCGAGCACCGCGCGCCGCCGCACACGGTTATGGGAGCAGAACAGCAGCGCAAACACCGCCCACACACAAAGCAGAACGAAAATCCCCGGCTCCACGCGCGCATCGGAAAGTCCAGAGAAGATGCCCGCAAGCAGACCTTGCGTGTCCGCGCCGAGAATGTCGGTTAACAACGGGGCGCGCAGAATATCACCGAGATGCCGCACGGTCTGCAAAGCACAGAACCAAACGCCCCACGCCGTGAGCATGGAAAGGCAGAAAAAGAGGAGCTCCCCGCGGGTGGGCGCGGGGACAGCGCGGCGGTTCTGGGTGGGGAAATTCGTTTCGGTGTTCATAGGCGGTATTCTCCGTTCGTGTTGTGAAAAAACGGCACAGCAGGCAGGTCTGCTGTGCCGGAAAAGGATCGGTTTCTTTCTTATAAAATATCAAAAATATCCGCACCAAAGGGCGCAAGCGGATTTTATTACCATTATTATACCCGATTGGCTTTGTTCTGTCAATAACATTTTTGGGGAATGCTTCAATTTCGTCACAATCGCCAAAATTGTCCCCTTGTTTTTGTGCAGAAAAACCAAAATGCCCATCCACAGGATACCTGTGAACGGGCACTTACTTTGGAGCTGGTAACCAGAATCGAACTGGTGACCTCATCCTTACCAAGGATGTGCTCTACCGACTGAGCCATACCAGCGTGTGCTGTGAATACAGCTGGCGACCTGGATGGGGTTCGAACCCACGACCTCTAGCGTGACAGGCTAGCGTTCTAACCAACTGAACTACCAGGCCATCTTGTATTCTGTTCGGGAGATTTGTGTCTCTCCCTCAGCACGTATAATATTATACCACATCTCCTCTGTTTTGTCAACCCTTTTTTCAAAATTTTTTGAAATTTTTACGGGATTTTTTTGATGAGACGGAAAAATCAAAAAAATGATGTGTCTTTTTTGGAAAAATACGCGCAAACCCCTTGCAATTCGCGCCATTCTGTGCTAAAATTATGGTATCCATGTTCCAACCCTTTTTCACGCATGGAACAGATACGAAATCAATTTCACGAAAGGAATGCAAAACAATGGAAAAAGTAAGATTCGGTATTGTCGGTATCGGTAATATGGGTACCGGCCACCTTGACTCCCTGGGTCACGGCCACATCGCAAACGCAGAAGTCACCGCTGTCTGTGACATCAACGAAGACCGTTTGAAGTTCGTCTCCGACAACTACGGCGACGGAATCGCACGCTTCACCGATTACAAGGAATTGCTGGCAAGCGGTCTCATCGACGCGGTCATCATCGCAACTCCGCACTATCTGCACCCGGTCATCGCCATCGAGGCGTTTGAAGCCGGCATCCACGTCCTCTCCGAGAAGCCCATCGGCGTTTACACGAAGAAGGTCATGGAAATGTACGAAGTTGCCGCAAAGCATCCGGAGCTGACGTTCGGTATCATGTACAACCAGCGCTCCAACCCCAAGCACCAGAAGATGCGTCAGATGATGCAGGACGGCACGCTGGGTGAACTTCAGCGCGTGGTCTGGATCATCACCAACTGGTACCGTTCCCAGGCGTACTACAACTCCTCCGCATGGAGAGCAACGTGGGAAGGCGAAGGCGGCGGCGTTCTTCTGAACCAGTGCCCGCACAACCTCGACCTCTGGCAGTGGATCGTCGGTATGCCCAAGCGTGTCTGCGGCTTCCTGTCCTTTGGTAAGTACCACAACATCGAAGTCGAAGACGATGCGACCATCTACGCGGAATACGCAAACGGCGCGACCGGTCTGTTCATCACCACTACAGGTGAAGCACCCGGCACCAACCGTCTGGAAATCACCGGTACCAAGGGCAAGCTGGTCTTTGAAAACAACAAGCTCATGTGGACGCATCTCGAAGAGGATGTCCGCGACTTCACGATGAACACGCCCAGCGGTTTCGGCACGCCGAAGATGACAACCGAGGAGATCGTCATCGACGAAGCATCCCCCGAACACAGAGGTATCCTGCGCAACTACACCAACCACATCCTGAACGGCGAACCCCTGCTTGCACCCGGCACCGACGGCATCAACGGTCTGTCCATCTCCAACGCGGCACACCTGTCCGCATGGAAGAACAACAAGTGGGTCGATCTCCCCAACGACGGCGAAGAATTCTGGGAAGAGCTTCAGAAGAAGATTGCCGCATCCAAGGGCAAGGACGAGTCCCAGGTCACGGGCGGCGTCGCAGATCTTTCCGGCACCTACAACTCCAAGTAATCAAACGATTTTCGCCAAAGGAGAAATATAGAACTATGGCAAACGAAATCATTTCCGGTATGGGCTTCCACCACATCGGTCTCAAGGTTGCGGACTTTGCAAAGTCCCGCGAAATGTACCGCGCACTCGGCATGAAGGAGATCTGCGGCTGGGGCGAGGGTGCAAGTGAGATCGTCATGTTCGATCTGGGCGACGGCGGCCGCATTGAGCTGTTCGCCGGCGGCGGCGACCATCTGTCCAAAGAGGGCAAGTGGCTGCACTTTGCCATGAAGGTCGATGATGTTGACGCGGCATACGAAACGGCGCTGAAAGCCGGTTTCGCCCCGAAGACCGCACCGAAGATCGTTCCGCTGAAATCCTGGCCCGAACCCATCTCCATCAACATCGCGTTCGTTGTCGGCAACGACGGCGAGGAGCTGGAATTTTTCAAGCAGATCTGATTTCCGCTGAATTTTTTCAGGTAATTGGATATAGCAGAGGATTCACATTTCGGTGATGTGAATCCTTTTGTTTTCTGCGGCGGAAACGCAATTTGCGGCGCGATTTTTTTACGTTTTTTTCGGAAAAACTGTTGCTTATCCCCTTGGGGGATATGGTAAAATAGGTGGGGATGGGGAGGATGCCCCTTTCTTTCTCAATATTTCGTCCAAAGGACGAAATGTATCACATGCCGCAGGCGTATATCACATTTCCGCGAATGCGGAAATATATCATGCTGTCAACGTTACGTTGACAGTCTCCCCACCCCTGAAAGGAGCCACCATCATGCACATCAAAGAAGCCGCCGCCCTCTGCGGTCTTACCGAAAAAGCCATCCGTTTATACGAAGAAAAAGGTCTCATCACCCCCACATTGACCGAGAAAAATGGCAGAATGTTCCGCGACTACGACGAAAACACCGTTGCGGCCTTAAAAACCGTCGCTGCCCTGCGGCGCGCGTTCTTTTCGCTTGAACAGATTGCCGAAATG
>JAFUPC010000040.1 GCA_017481495.1 Clostridia bacterium | reverse complement strand
GCGGCGGTATTGAACATCGTCCTCGACATCTGGTTTGTCGCGGGACTGGACATGGGCGCGGCAGGCGCGGCGCTGGCGACTGTCATCAGCCAGTGTGTCAGCTTCGTTTCCTGCGCCGCGTTCCTCTATGTGAAGCGCGAATCGCTCGGTTTTGCCGTCCAGCCAAAGGATTTTCTGCATCCGGACCGCGCGATGCTTGCTGATTTATGCAAGCTCGGTCTGCCGATGGCAATCAAGAGCGCATCTATTCAGTTCTCCAAGCTGTTCGTCAATTCCTACATCAACTCGTTTGGCGTTGCCGTTTCCGCGTTCGCCGGTGTCGCAAACAAGGTCAACAGCATTTCCAACCTGATCTCAAACGCCTTGAACACGGCGGGTTCCTCGATGGTCGCGCAGAACATCGGCGCAAAGAATTATCCCCGCGTGCCGAGAATCGCCGGATGCGTGGGCGCGGTTACGCTGTCGATTGCCGCCTTGATGAGTGTGCTTGTTGTGTCGTTCCCGCGGCAGATTTTCGGAATTTTCACGGACGAAGCGGAGGTGCTTGCCGTGGCGATGGAATATCTTCCTATCGCCGTTCTGATCTTCCTCGGATCCGCTTGCCGTGCGCCCGCCAATGCCATCATCAATGGTTCCGGCAACTACCGGGTCAACTTCGCGACCGCGATTTTCGACGGCATCGTCATGAGGCTCGGTCTGTCCGCGCTGTTCGGGCTTTCGCTGAATATGGGATACATTGGTTTCTGGCTCGGCGATGCGCTTGCGGGATTCACGCCGCTGGTCATCGGGATTGTGTTCTATCTGACAGGGGCATGGAAAAAAGGAAAAAAACAGCCGGATAAAAAGAACGCATAAAACAATTTCACAAAAAGAAAAGAGCTCCGATGGTTCTCCTCTGTGGAAAATCCGGCAGCTCTTTTTTATTCTGCTGTGATGTGTCGGTTATCTGATTTTACGGCATTCCAGATAATACCGCTTCTCGTCCGCTTCGCCCATCGAAAAGGTCTTGCGGGGCAGGGCGCCGTCGAAGATGACGGTGCGGTAGAGATCGTCCTTTTCCATGCCGCGGAAGACAAATCCGACGGTGTGTTCTGCGCCTGCAAGCCGGGTCGTGGAAGCGACACCGTGGATGTAATCGACCTCCGTGCCGTGCCCGGCATTTTGCCCGGCAAGATACGCATCAAGAAACGATTGCAGGGTGCCGACCGGAAGCTGTGCCGCGGGATGCGGGACGGTCACGGTCAGAGTTCTGTCGCCTGCGATAACGACAAAGGTGTGTGCATCGGGAACAGCGGGAATATTGTCCGGATCACCGCCGGGCGTGACGGTCATGGACAGGTAGGTCTGTTTCATGGCATCGAGCAGTGCATCCGCATCCGCGCCGAACACCACGCGGTAGATGGGTTCAAATTCCAGCGCATCATCGTGCAGATTGACCAGCTCCGCAAGCGCGTAACGCGCGGGGTGATTCCGTGCGGCTTCTGCACCGATTTCGGCTTTGATGGCTTCGTAGCACGCTTTTGCGGTTGCAAGGGAATGGTTGCCGTCGCCGACGGCAAAGACAAGCGGGGCGGCATCTGTGTGATACCGCGTACAAAACGTGTCCCTGTCGCCGAGCGCATCCGCAAGCGCTTCCACAGTATCGCAAAGGGCTGGGGACAGCGACCATCCGGTGATGTGTCCGCCGTTCTGCATCAGGTCGAAGTCGTAGCTGGGTGCGCCCTCCTCCATTGCTTTTGCGGCGGCGGAGAACAGGCGGTTTTCACG
>JAFUPC010000039.1 GCA_017481495.1 Clostridia bacterium | reverse complement strand
CGTGGACGGTATGCGTGAGCAGGATATTGACATCTACTACCGCTTGATCGGCAAAATTGAGTAAAAACAACGATATGAGTGCCTATGCAAATGGGCGTAGGCACTCATACATAACCAATATCTTTAAGTACGGGAAACGGGCACGTCGATGCCGGACATTTCCCTGCTTCCCGCGCTGGCGGACTATTTCGACGTTTCCATCGACTATCTGCTCCGCGGGGAGAACACGACCAAGGGCGACTTTCTCAAAGCCGTTACCGACCGGGTCATCGCACACGGGTACGACGACGGGTACGGGGAATTTCTCACGGTCGCGGCGGCGGCGTTCCGGGGAATTCACGCGGGGAATCTGCGCGGGTGCGGCGTTCCGTGCTTTGCGTTCCACGGCGACACGGGTGGTCTTGCGGGGCTGGATCTGCGCGGGGCGGAGGACGGGTTTGTCTTCGGCATCACGCGGAACTGGTTTACCCACATGGATATGGAAACGACCGCCGCAGAGCTTGCCGCGCTGTCCTCTGCCCTTGATTCAAAGGAAAAATGCCTTGTTCTGCTCGCTGCCCTCTCCATGGACGACGTCAGCATTCACGAGCTGCCCGAGCTGCTCGGTATGACGGGACTTTCGGAGGACACCGTTTCCGCCGCCGTGGAATCGCTTGCCCGCGACGGCATCCTCACGACCCAAACGTCAAAGCACAAGGCCCTCGGCGTGACCTGCCACGTCCACGAAATGCGCTACCCCGCGCTCGTCCTGCTCGCCGCCGCGGCAGCGGTCAGCCGGAAAGCATTGAAAGACGGGTTTTCCTGCTGTCTCGGCCCGGGGGATTTTCCGATCGGGAGACCGTGAAGCGGTGGATGAGGTATGTTACCGCGAAGCGGTGATTTGAAAATCTCTCGCACCATTAACAGTATTTATACTTGTCCGGAATGTTATTACACTTCTGCGACAGATTTTCTGATCCGCAGGAAGCAGATTGCTTCCCCTACACGATACGAGGTGCACCGTCCTTAAAATTGACCGTATTTCAAACTATAATTAAAAAAACGGGTACTGCTCCCAGACAAGAGCAATACCCGTATTTCATTTTGGAAATTACTTCTTCTTCGTCAGCACAACGCCAGCAGCCATTGCCATCACAGCAGCGGCAGCGACAATGCCTGCATCCGCGGTCACAGGTGCTTCGGCACCATCTGCGGCAGGTGCGCCGTCTTCTGCCGGAGCTTCATCCACGACCGGTGCGGCAGCAAGCAGAATGTCACCGAACACGGACGGATCCTGCCAGCCGACATTTGCGGCATCTGCCCAGCCGTATGCGGAGGTTCTGG
This sequence comes from Clostridia bacterium, assembly GCA_017481495.1. Classification (GTDB taxonomy): domain Bacteria; phylum Bacillota; class Clostridia; order Oscillospirales; family CAG-272; genus RGIG3925. Next base: position 18,232 of record JAFUPC010000039.1, on the reverse strand, counting down.
ACTCGGAGTCATCGGACTTGGAGTTGATCTGAATGTCAAAGCCGATGACAGTTCCCTCTGCCATGACGACGTCCGGACAGAACGCATCGAGATCAACGGCGATCTCATACAGATAACCGTCCGCATTTTCCACGGCGCAGACCTGATACTTGCCGACGATGTTCGCCTGTGCGGCATCGGTTCCCTTGTAGGCGGTATCGGTCGGTGTTTCCGCATCCCAGCCGATCTGGACGACACCGTCGTCGCTTGTGTAGTCGGTCGGGTCGTTGTTCAGCGCATCAAAATAGAGTTCACAGCCGTCGCCCCAGGACTGTGCGCCGTTAAAGAAATGCGCGGTGTCGTTGACAACGGCGATGAGCAGATACAGCTTGTCGTCGTCCCACATGGCTTTCCACTGGGTGGTGATGCCCTCATCGGTACCGTCTTTCAGCGCATTTGCGGTGTTGGTGCTCGCCGATGCCCAGATGTCATCGACAACGCCGTCAATGACAGGGGTTCCCTTGATGGCTTCCGCGGTGATGTTTCCGTCTGCCGCCATGACATTGGCGGTGCAGGCAGATGCGACGAGTGCGCACAGGACGGTGGAAAGAACGAGATTCTTTTTCATGATGTTTGTTCTCCCTTTTCGGTCATTTTATTTGCAGAAACGGTTTGCCGTTTCATAACATTTTATACAGTCACAGGATCGGGGGATATGCTGCATTTTTTGAAGATATTATATCATATCGACATGGATTTCCGTAGGAAATCCGCGCTGTGGAACACAGCGCAACACAATGCAACGCATTGTGTGTCATATGATCACAATATCAAGCGATTTCGCCGGATGGCGAAATCTTCCCATTCTGCTGTACAGCAGAATGGGTGCAAAAAGCATTGCTTTTTGCTTGCTTACGATATTATATCATGTTTTATTCAGTATGTCAATAGCGAATTTATTTCTTTGAAAACTTTTCATCACCGCACCCTGAAAATGCAGAAGCCATACCACCGTCTGTCTGTGCAGTATGGTTTCCGGTAAGAACATGATGGGTCATGCAAAGGAAAATTCCGCGCAGTCCGCCGAAGCAAAGTCCCCGAAAAAGCGCAGTTCCACGGTATGTGTACCTGTTACGGGCGGGATGGCGGCGGTCACGGTGCGGTAGGTATCGCACGAGGCGGCGGATACTGATGCCGCATACATTCCGTCAAGATAAATTTCCGCACGGCAGTCTCCGTCCGCTCTCACCGTGACCGTCACGGCGGTTTCGCCATCAAAGGAGAGGGAGCGGTACAGGGCGCTGTCGCCGTGCCGGATGCCGCGCAGGGAAAGACCGTATGTGCAGTCCGTGTCCGCCTCGATGCGGACATTGCCGCGCAGTTCCGCCGAGCGGCAGGCGGGGATCGTTTCACAGGCGGGTAGCGGTGCGCCCATGCCGGAGGTCGTCATTTTCACCTCGTCGATGGAGCCGTCTGCGTTGATGGTGATCGGTTCTGCGCAGACATGGCGGGAATACTCGCTTCCGTGCGTGGAACGGTGATAGAAGATGTACCACTGTCCCTCAAAGCATTCCATCGAGCCGTGATTGTTCCAGGTTTTCGGGTCACAGCCGAAGTTGTCGATGATGATGCCGCCGTAGACAAAGCCCGTCATCGGGTTGTCGGATATGGCATAACCGAGCGAGGTTGCCCGTCCGCCGTGACGGTGGGTGTCGGTAAAGAGATAGTAGTACCGTCCGCCGATCTTCTTCACGGAACTGCCCTCATGAAATTCATGTTCTCCAACGGACAGCGGCTGGCAGACGGTGCTCTCATCAATTTCGACCATGTTGTCTTTCAGCTTCGCAACACGCACATTGTCAAATTGTCCCCAGTAGAGATACGCCTGCCCGTCATCATCGATGAACACGGCGGGGTCAATGCCCATCACACCTGCAATCGGTCCGACATCCTCAAACGGCCCCCACGGCTTGTCAGATCTTGCCGCGCCGCACCGTCCGTCCGGTACACAGTAGTAAAGATAATAAATACCGTCCCGGTATGCGCAGTCCGGTGCATACAGCGCACCGCAGTCCTTTGCCCATGCCGTCCGGGACAGCGAAAAGGAGACACCGTGATCGACCCAGTCGCAAAGGTTGTCCGAGGAATAAACATGGTATTCCTCACTGCAATATGTAGCTTTTCCCTGAATATCGAAGGAGCCGTACAGATAAATGCGGCCTCCCCCTCTCCCCTCTGTCCAGACGTGCGCTTCCGCATCGGGCACAAAAACGGAATGCGGCAAAAGCGGATTGGGTGCTTTCCTGTCGTTCATGAAGTTCTCCTCTTCTCTATGATATGAATTATACGGAATCCGATGATTTCATAAATATGATAGCACAGAAATGTAAATTCTGCTATAAATATATTGGCAAGATATAGACAAATCCTGCTTTTTCATGTATAATATATATAAGGAAACACACAAACGAAACGGAGAGCCCGGATATGGAATTCATTTTATACGAAGAGGTCAACCGCGCGCATTATGATCGCCCGCACATTGACCTGACCCAGCACAATCTGCAATATGCCGCGCATACCCACGAGGAGCTGGAGTTCATGTATGTGGCAGACGGGGCGATCGACCTGCACGTCGGCGATCAGGTACATCATCTGACAAAAGGGGACATCACTGTCCTGCTCCCGTTCCGCATCCATTCGCTGGAAACGCCTGCCCAGAGCCATGTCTATATCTTCAAACTGCTGAGTGCATTTTTCGATTTTTCCGCCTATGTACCGGACTTCCTCCGGTTCCGGCAGGACGATGCTCTTTACGACGGAATGTATGCGGGCATCATGCGGATGGCAGAGGAATCCCGGCTGGACGAGGACGACCCGCACAGACATCTTGCACTGCTTGTTGCGGCGGATGATATGCTGCTGCGCCTGTCGAGACTGCCGGTTCTGAAGCCTGTGCCGCCCGATCTCGTTACCGCGCAGAATCGTGACATCGATCTTCTGAAAAAGATCAGCCGGTATTTGCAGGAGAATTTTCAGTCCGGTATCCGTCTGGAAGATGCCGCGCGCGCGTGCCATATGTCCACTTATTATTTCGCGCACAGCTTCAAACGCGCGACCGGAACGACGTTCGGCACCTATCTCAACCGCTTCCGGCTGGAGCAGGCAAAGGTCCGGATCATGCTGGACGATGCGCTGTTTACCGACATTGCCATGCAGTGCGGATTTTCGTCCGTGCGGACGTTCAACCGCTCGTTTGTGAATTATTATAAGATCACACCGTCGCAGGCAAAAAAGGAGTGGCGGAAGTAAGGACATCCGTCACTCCAATGGGGGGCACTGCTGCGACAAAAATCTCCGCAAACCGTATTGTCAAGTCCCGCATTTTATGTTATAATAAATATATTCATATATCACACTTCCTGTCAACTCCATGCTGACAGCCGATTCCGGAGGCTACATGAACCACACGATCTCCTTAAACGGAACCTGGTCCTTTGACCTGCTTTCCGACGCGCCTTATACCGATACCGCCGAGCCGCGCATTGCGGTGCGCTCCGACTCCGCGCTTGAAATTCCCGTTCCCGGATACTGGGAGGACATGGCGGATCGGTTCCGGTCAACGGCACTGCACACAAAGCTGCGCTGCAATCCGCTTTACACGCTCCAACGCTATCCGCAGGCAGGGTATGTGCCGGACATGGCACTGCCCAATCCTGTGGGGTGCTTTGTTTACACGAAAACGGTCACGCTTTCCCCCGATCTGCTTGCCGGGAATTTTGATGCGGAATCCGGCACGGTCACACTGTGTTTCGGCGGTGCGCAGAACACCGTTTCCGCGTGGGTAAACGGCAATTATCTCGGGCGGCACGAGGGATACAGTGCGCCGTTCTCCTTTGCCGTTCCGCGGGAACACCTTGTGCCGGGCGAAAACCGCATCACGCTGGCAGTGTCCAACTTCCGGCTTTCAGGATACATGAGCCGTCCCATATCGGGTCTGACCTCCCGCGCGGCAAACGAATGCACGGGCGGCATCTTCGGGGATGTGGAACTGTGTTTTGCGCCCGACGGACTGTCGGACGTGTGGGTCACAACGTCCCCGGACTGCAAGACCTTTACCGTTCACACTGCGGGTGCGGACATGGCGGAAAAGACGGTTTCTGTTTATGACGGGGATGTGTGTGTCAAGACGGTCACGCTTGCGGCGGGGGAAACTGCGGCAATATTCGATGCGACGGGCCTTTCGCTCTGGTCGCCGGATGCGCCGAAGCTCTATTCTGCCACGGTCACGACCGCGCACCAGACCCTCTCCCGCCGCTTCGGCATCCGCCGTCTGACCGTTTGCGGAACACGTCTGTATCTGAACGGCGAACCCTATTTCTTCCGCGGCACCTGCGAGCACTGCTATCAGCCCCAAACCGTCCACCCGACGAGAGACAAGACCTACTACCGTCACGTTCTCCGCACGCTGAAAGACCTCGGCTTCAATTCCGTCCGCTTCCATACCTGGGTGCCGCCCGTCGAATATTTCTGCGCCGCGGACGAGCTTGGTATGGTACTGGAAATCGAATCGCCGAACAACACCACGCTTGCCGAGTGGGCGGAGATCGTCCGCTTCTGCCGTCCGCATCCGTCGGTCAATCTCTATTCCACCGGAAACGAACTGCAAATTGACGACGATTATGTCCGCCATCTGCACGCGTGCGCAGAACTCGTTCACACGGAGACCGATTCCCTTTTCTCCCCGATGTCGGCAATGCGCGGCATTGAATACAATTTTGTCGGTGATGAGACCGTAGACGAACCGTTCCGCCACAATCCCGCGCGCCTTTATGAGGTCGGACAATTCTGTGACGTGTACAACAGCTACTCCAACGCCCTGACAAGCTATTCTTCCGCGCAAGGAACACAGCCGGTGCTGGACAAACGGAACGCCGTTTACGGAAAACCGCTTCTGTCCCATGAAATCTGCATCCACGGCACCTATATCGACCTGTCGCTGGAAGAACGCTATCGCGGCACGCGCATCGGCGATACAGAATTTATGTCCTCGGTACGCAAACACCTGTCGGAGGTCGGACTTTATGACCGCGCGCCGCTGTATTACCGCAATTCCGCCGCGTGGCAGAGACTCTTGCGCAAGCACTGCTTTGAGACGGTGCGCCGGTGCGAGACCTTTGCGGGGTACGATTTTCTCGGCGACATCGACACGCACTGGCACACGTTCGGCTACTGCGTCGGAATGATGAACGAGTTTTATGAGATGAAACCGGGCGAAACGCGCGAAAACGTCCTGCGGTACAACAGCGACACGGTTCTGCTGGCTGATTTTATCAGCGGTGTCAACTTTTCTGCGGGCGCGGAGGCGGAGATCCCCATCCTCGTCTCCCATTACGGAAAACCGATCCCCTCGTCCCGTCTGTCCGTGCGTATCCGAAACGAAAACAGTAAAACGGTGCTTTACCGCCGGGAAATCTCCATTGAAGAAGAACTTCCGCGCGGCGAAATCACGGAGCTGACCCGTGTCACGTTCCGGATACCCGCGTGTGACAAACCGGCGAAGCTTTCCCTTGTGGCAGTCCTCTCCGGCGGCGACACCGACTGTGAAAATATGTGGGAGTTGTACGGTTTTCCTGAAAACGGTTTTCCTGAAAACGGTTCCCCCGAAACAGCAATTCCCGCCTGTGCCCCCGCCTGTGCCCCCACCATTGCCCCTGACAGTCTTCTCATCGTTGACGACATCGACGGCGCATCCCTCCTTTCCGCGATGCAGGCGGGAAAGACCGTCGTTCTGTTCGGCACAGGGCCGTTTGCGGCAAGGGATGTTTCCTATCAGCTCTCGGTCGCCGGACGGACGAACGGGCATCTTGCGACGGTCATCGCCGACCATCCGCTGATGGAGGCTTTTCCGCACGACGGCTATTGCGCCGCGCAGTTTGCATCTCTTCTGGAACACAGCCACGCGGCAGTGCTCGATCTTCCAGGAAACCCGATTCCGCACCGCCCCATCATCGATGTCGCATCGTCCTACAAAAACGCACACAGAGAAGCGCTTCTGTTTGAATACGGGGTCGGAAAAACCGGACGTCTGCTTGTCTGCACGCTCAATCTGTGTGCTTCCGACCCCGCGGCGCGGTGGCTGAAACGGCACATCACGGAATATGCAAAATCCGCATCCTTTGCCCCGGAACAGGCGCTGACCTACGCCCAGCTCGCCGCCCTCTTCGCCGTCGCCCCGGTCACGGAGACCGAAAACGAAAATCTGGCGTTGAATCGGAATGATATTACGGTGTGAGAGAAAAAAATTTACATTGGCAAGGATACGGACCGAACGGTTCGCACGTTAAACCTTTTTGCCTATATTCTTGCCAACGTAAAGTTGTAACTGCAACAACGTACTACAAAATCATTATTATCGCACTGCGCTTAACCATATCAACATCCAAAAAATCCCCCCCAGAACAGGAGACCACCCCCATGAACACCATCACCCCATCCCGTGTCCTTGGCTATGCGCCGGACGACAAACGCTTTTCGGTCGACCGCCACACGAACACAGTCTTTCCGATTACCCGCTTTTCTTCCCGTGAGGAGGTGGAGCGGCGGCGGGAGGAGCTGCGCTTTTCCCTGCGTATGGCGGCGGGACTGTACCCGTGGCCCGAAAAAACGCCGCTGAACACCAGATTTGAAGACGTCGGCGACTACGACGGCTATTCCGTCAAAAAGATCATGTTCGAGAGCCGCCCCGGCTTCTGGTCAACGGGCAATCTTTATCTGCCGAACCCACAGAAAGCCGAAAAAATGCCCGCGATCCTCAACGTCATCGGTCACTGGGACGACCAGCGGCTGACCCGTCTTGATACCGCCGACTATCCGGCACAGCTTGCCAACTTTGCGCGGATGGGCTTCGTCTGCCTTGTCACCGACATGATCGGCATGGTGGACAGCCGGCAGATTTCGCACGAATACGGCGGAGAAAAAGAACAGGAGCAGTGGCTCTCCAACGGTCTTGGCGTTCAGCTGTGGAACAACATCCGCGCGCTGGACGTGCTTTGCGCACTTCCGTATGTCGATGCGGACAGAATCGGCATGACCGGTGCTTCCGGCGGCGGTTCGCAGACGCTGTTTCTGTCCCTTGTCGATGAACGCATCCGCGCGGCGGCACCCATCAACATGATTTCCCTCTGTATGCAGGGCGGATGCCGCTGTGAAAACGCACCCGGTCTGCGCCGTCATACCGACAATACCGAAATGTGCGCCATGCTCGCGCCGCGGCCGCTGTTTCTGGCAGGCTCGACCGGCGACTGGACAAAATACCTGGAAACCGCGGAGCTTCCCGGGGTGCTTGAAGCATACCGGCAGTACGGCGCGGAGGACATGGTGGAGCATTTCTATCAGGATGCGCCGCACCAGTACAACGAAAAAACGCGGCACAAAGTTTACAGCTTCTTTGCCCGTCATCTTTTGGGAGTTGACCCGCACTGGACGGAGCAGGAAATCGTGACGGGAGACTTACAGGACATGACGTGGTTCCGCGGAAACGGTCACGCGCCGGGCGTGGAGGGCGACGGCGAATTTTTCTCGGCGCACAAGGCAGAGCGCGAGAGAAGCATTTCCGCCCTTTCCAAAGAAGAAAAGCGGAAAATGCTTTCCTGGATGGCAGACATCGGCTGTATGACGACCCACGTTATCCCGCTGTCCCGTGAAAAAACGGAAGAATATTGTACGGAATCCTTCATCCTGACCGGCGAAAACGGCGAAACCCTCCCCGGCATCCGCCTGACCCCCGCAAATTGGGACGGCGCGCGCGTTGTTTTGGCACTCGGCAAAGACGGCACGGCGTGCCTTTCCGACCCCGAAATCCGGAAGCTGCTCACCGACGGCTGTACGGTCATCGCGGGGGACGTTTTCGGCACGGGAGAGCTGTCCGTTTCCCGCACGGTCGGCGGCTCGGCGGGCGACAACCGCTATTTCACCGCGTTCAACGCAACCGACGATATGCTCCGCGTCTCAGATACTGTGCGGTGGATTGCTTATGCCGGTTCCTGCGCAGATGCCGGCGCTGACGCGCCGATCGTATCGTTGTGGGCAGACGGCGCTCCTGCCCGTGCGGCGGCGTGCGCACTGGCACTTTCCCGCGACACGAATGTCAGAGATGCCCTGCTCGAAGATGCGGCACTGACAGCAGAAGAGGACTTTTTCATCCCCGGTCTTGCGTCCCTCGGCGGCATCGAAGGATGTCTTGCGATGGCAGGGGAGACGGTGAACGTGAAACGGTTCTGATAAGATAAATATGAATGAGGGTCTGTAAGCGGAAAACTTACAGACCCTCTGGTTGTTTTACGGATTAAGCGGGACGAACTCTATGACCTTGAGTTCGCATTTTGGAATATCGAATTGACTTAAGTCTGTCGGTTCACCGCCAGAAATTTGATAAATGCCTTCTTCGGTAATAATAACACTGTATTGTGAGTTACAACTATACAACGCAAATGGTTTACCATTGATAAGAGCATCCCATAGATATTCGTTAATACCATCAGTATAACCAAATACAAAATTTTCACGTTCTGTATTATATGCAACCGTACAGTAACAAAGGAATTTACCGCCCTCCGATATAACAAGATAAGATGCTTTATCTGTCACTGTAGCAGAGGCATTACTGCTGTATTCATCGTTATCAATCAAGGAATTGGAAAAAATAATCGGTTCGGAAATTTTTATTCCATTATCTTCTGTGGCAGTATAACCTTTCAGCGCATTACGGATAAACGATCGACGTTCTTTGGTTCCAAATGTTGTAACACTTTCGATTTCTTCACCTGTTGTATATAAACTATTCATATCACATGAAATAACGAACAAAGACATGATAAGAATAACTACCACAGGAATTCCCCATTTATATTTCATGTAATTAAAAATCTGCAATCGGCTTAATAACGTGTATACCGATAATCCGAATATGTAGAATCAGAATCGCCATCACCATCATAATCTGCAACATATTCGAAATAATTCATATCGCAGTCAGAATCATCATACTTGACATAAACTGTACTAGAGGTGTTAGGATCCATGAAGCCAAATGTTGCATATTCATCTCCACCCTCTAACATTTTCAAAACAATAGCATGACCATCGTGAGAAGATGAATTCGGATATACACCCCAAATAGCTGGTTTTCCTTGATCATGAAGAATAGAATACAAATCAAAGAACGACATTGTACCTCTTAAATAACATGTCATACCGCAATATGTATAACCTCTAGAAATCCACTCATTTGTACCAGAGGGCGTTCCAGAATATGCATTATTCAAAGCATTATATATGTTCAATGCCGTATAACTTGTCCCTTTAATATAATTTGATACTGCCGCCACACAAGCAGCCCAACACAAACCGTCTCCGGTTGATGTAGTTGCATTACTAACATATGGCACAGATAATGATACTGAATAATCAGTACCTTCTGTTGAATTGATGCTTGCAGTTGAAACCGTATTAACCTCATAATTTATGTCAACAGGGGAAAGAGATACGGGTGCTAAAGCATCCATGGCAGTACCGACGTTTACAGAATCCGAGTTTACATCAGATAACATTATCATATTATCTTCAGTTACCAATGCTGTTGTCCCTGGTGAAGTATTAACAATCGCAAATGGAATATTTTCTTTTAAGATATTGTCAATTTCATCGTTTTGATCAAACATAAAGCTCGACACAAATCGATTGTTCTGTGCGCTGTACGTTACACTCAGTTTTCCAATATACGTATCACAACTTGTGATAAAGTATACGCGATGTTCCGGATCTTTCTTGTTAATAATTTCAATTGGTGATGAAATTTCAACATCCTCATATATCTCACCTTCTATCGAAAGATATACAGGAAGCGAGTTCGCAATATAAATATCACGTTCCTCGCTGTATACAGAAGAGGCTACGATTTCGTCAGATGCGATGACATCATCTGCACTGACCGGAACACCAAACAAGGAGAAAAGCATACAGCAGGCGACCAAAACGGAAAAGAAGCGGTTCATTTTTTTCATGATAATTTCCTTTCTTGCTAATACAGCAGTCCAAATTATAGATTCTTTTGTTGGATTATAAATTCAAATTAAGACATAGCAAGCACCTTGATTCCTTTCTGTTGCTGAATGAAACTTATGATTCATTCATAAGCGGCGGGCGAATCAATTACTTCTGCATTGGCGTATACCTCCTGTTTTTATTTCCCAAATATATGTGTTGCAAATTTCATGCGTATTTGTTTATATTTCTTGGTTTAAAGTATAACAGATTTTTTCCGAATTGTCAATATATATATTTTAATTTCGTTGTATTACACAAAAATAAATTCTTAATTTGTGCAATAATCACAAAAACAAATTGATAATATATGAACTACAGATGAATATTTCGAAAACAAAGAACCTCTACCTTACGACAGAGGTTCTGTTTTATCATACTTCTGGAATATCGGACCTTACGCCTGAACCGAATAGTTCGGTGCTTCCTTCGTGATAATAGATGTCCTGCGGGTGAGACTCGCGCAGATCCGTTCATCAAAGGAATTATTGAGTAAGAAGTCTCGTTCTGGAAAGGAAACGCCCGCACCTTGGAGGAAACAACGAAAATCATCCAGTCGCGCGTGTGGATCTACATCAACGAATGAGTTTTTGGGCAGACTGCACAAAAATTGCGGAAAAATTTATGCAATCCGCCGAAAATAAAAGAAACCGGTTGACAAATCCGCCGCTGTGTGATATAATAAAATCACAAAAGGAAGAAGAAATCATCAGCCGGTCGTCACGATACCGACACAAAGAGCCGGTACAAATTTCCCCATCCGTTTGTACAGAAACAGGCAAGAGGAGCATCGCCGATCACACGCCGACCGCGACGGATGCTTCACAGAACCCCCCATAAATACGGAGGATTACGCCAATGCAGAACGAAGCCGTCCGCGTTATCTTTTGAAAAACGGAAGATAACTTAAGCCATATCATATGGCTGTCCGCCCGTGTTGTGCTTGACAATGTGCATCGTTCCGCTTCCTTTTTCTGTCAACGCTGCAGAGATTGACGAACTGTCACCCCAGGGAATTAACTGCGCATGTATAAATCCAACTTATACTGCTCTTGCATACGGTGATCCGACATATCAAGTATTGGATTCTTCTGCTGATACATGTTATATACAGTATTACACTTGGATTCAATTTAAGTGTAATTCCTGTTGGATCTATGTGACAGTAGACGGAGCAGGAAAAGCATACACGCACCCCTCCTTTATACTGACAGATAAAAGCGGTGTCGGTGATTGGGTGTACATCTGCAGTAAATGTGGATACGAAAAAGCTGCTTAATAAGAGGTGTGTATGAAAGTTTGTTTGTCCTGTTTTGTGATTTTTTTGCTGACATTGGTGATGTGTTTTTGTGCGTGTGATTCTGGTTCTTCTGTGGACCTCTCTGCTTCCAGAACCACTTCAAGGAATAAAGACACATCGGTCGAAACAGAACTTTTATCCGAACAGACGACAGATGGCATACAGACGATTGCAGAGGAAACCCCCCCGGTTTCCTCTGTTCGTTATAGGATACAATACGATGTTGTCAATCTGTCTGAAAAATACAGAGACCTTGACCTGACGGGGGATATGTATTTTTATAACGGAAATCTGTTTGTCTGCTCCAAGAATGAACTGAAAAACCGGTATCAGACGGTAAAGGATATTCCGTCCTCGTGGTATGAGCTTAATGACGAAGAAAAAAAGAAAGCGATGTATGACATACAACCGCTTTTCCTGTATGAGTTTGACGGTGAGGGAACGCTTGTCAATACGCATGAATTGCCGCTCATTGAAGAAGGCGTGATTATATATGCGCACCCATTGAAAAACGAGCGGTATTTTATCTTATATCAGGACTTTTACAGGAATACTTATCTGGCGTTTCTGGAGTCCGACGGGAAAATCGGACAACAGGTGAAGTTTACGGAGTTTATCTCCCTTTGTTTTGTTGATGAGGAAACCACAAAGTACGGAGATTATCGGATTCATATTCTGATTACAACGGCGAATGCCTATTATTATTACAATAAAAATCTGACCGAATACTGGATTTCCGGTGATTTATACGGCGACTTCATCCGCTGTGCCGAAGGCTGTTACATCGCCGGAAACACCAACGCGGAGCGTGTGACCGCCAACATTATGACCGGAAAAATCAAGTCGTACCCGCTTCGGCTTCCGGAGGAATACAGCGACACGCCGCTGGCGCACGGAGCGGACGGGAGCTACTATCTGGTTACGCAGGAAAGCATTTTCCGCATCAAAGAAGACGACCAGCTGGAAACCGTGCTTGACCGCATGGACAGCGGGCTGAACAAATGCTACGCGATGCCGAATTATCTCCGCATTCTGGATGCGGAGACCCTGTTCGTGCGCGAGAGCACGGAGAAACCGCTGTATCTTTACAAAATGACCCGTATTCCGTACACGGAAGAACGTGCGCGCATCACACTGAAATATCTTGATTTCGCTTCCGTAAACGACTGGCTTGCCGCGACCGTGGCGCAGTTCAACAACCAAAACGAAGACTATTATGTGGAGATCGACTTTTACGGCGAAAAATTTACCCACAGCATCGGGCAGGAAGAAGACAAACTGCGCCTTGACACGGTGCTTTTGTCCGATGACCACCCGGACATCATCGTTCCGATGATCGGCGACACGCTCACGGAGCATTACGACAAGGGCATTTTTGCCGACCTTTCGGAAATGCTGGGCGCGGAAACAGCGCTGCTCGGCTGCATCCGGAATTCGTATTCGTACAAGGGAATGCTGTATCAGCTGCCGATGATGTTCACGCTTGACACCTATGCGGCGCCGAAAAGCACCGTGGACGGGTATCTGACGTATGAGACGTTTTTTGACATCCTGGACGGACTTTCGGCGGGAGAGGTGCTCGCGGATATGGCGCCGACGGCGCTGTACGGGAACGCGCTGATGGATTTCGTCGATTTCGATACCGGAACGGCAAATTACGACTGTGAAGAATTCCGCGATGTTCTGCGGTACATGACGTCGCTCTACGAATACTGCGACACCACCGCGGGCGGACTGTCCTTTGGAGATGTGCTTTACAACGGCAAATGGTACAGCGGTGAAGGAAAATACTGGACGATGAACGGAACGGTTCCCGCGGCACTGGAAAGCGGAAAACTGAAATTCCTGTCCGTCAACTTCCACAACCCCGAAGCGTATTCCGCGATGAAGCTGCTGTTTGACGGCACGCCGTTCTCGTTGTGCGGATATCCGTGTACGGACGGCGGCGGCGCGCGCATCAACACGTCGGTGCCGTTTGCGGTCATGGCGGATACGGACGTATACGAGGGATGCCGGCAGTTTCTGCAGTTCTGTCTGTCGGACGAACGGCAGACCGACGGTGCGCTGACCGACACCGCGCTTCCCGTCACGCTGTCCGCGATGGAAAAGGAGCTTGATTCCTACCGCTACACCTATTATCCGAACGCCACTGCCAAAGCCGTTCACGCGCGGAACACAAGCGGGTATCTTGACCTGTCCGCCGCCGGCCATTCGGCAGAACTGCTTGACACATTGGACGGTGCTTCGGTCGCGGAGCATTACACAGTGGTTGAGATGACAGCCCACGAGCGCGCGCAGTTTCTTGATTTCTTTGAAAACAGCCGGATGCGCACGAACGCCGACCCGTTCATAAAGGAAATCATCGAGGAAGAGGTCTCGTTCTGGAAAGGAAACGCCCGCACGCTGGAGGAAACCACGAAAATCATCCAGTCGCGCGTGTGGATTTACATCAACGAATGAGTTTTTGGGCAGACTGCACAAAAAATGCGGAAAATTTTATGCAATCCGCCGAAAATAAAAGAAACCGGTTGACAAATCCGCCGCTGTGTGATATAATAAAATCACAAAAGGAAGAAGAAATCATCAGCCGGTCGTCACGATACCGACACAAAGAACCGGCACAAATTTCCCCATCCGTTTGTAAAGAACCAGGCAAGAGGAGCATCGCCGGTCACACGCCGACCGCGACGGATGCTTCACAGAACCCCCCATAATACGGAGGATTACGCCAATGCACAACGAAGTCGTCCGCGTTATCTTTTGAAAACACAAAGGATAACACCAGCCGCCATGTGATGAACGCTCAATGAAAATGAGTGTATCACCGTCAACGACCCAAAGGAGGATGCGATCATGAAATTCTGGAATTGTCAATTCCTTGTATCACCCATCTTCGCACGCCGCAAAGAAGTCCAAGCGGAGGGTTAAGCCAATGTACTACGATGCCGCGGCATAAGTGCCGCAAAACATACCATGTTTGATTTTATCATCTTCTGCGTACAGCAGAAAGCGGAAGCGTTTCCCGGTACGGGTTCGTATCTCACTTACCCAAGAGATGCGGAAAATCCCCGGAAACCGGACACCGCCGATTCTCTGTGTACGCTCTCCATCCCCGGAAACACCTACTACCGTTTCAGTCGGGAATCCGGTCCAAATTACGAAAATGCACGTTCAGCAGATTGGGGCTTTCTCCACCAGTCAAAGGGATGCAGATATATTCTGCTTGCCCGAAATGACGAGTTAAAAGGACGGTTGCATATCGCAAAGCAGGACAGCGATTCCCAGCGCCTCATCCGGCTTCCGTGGATGACCGAAGAAGAAGTTTCGTTTTCTTACTGTCTTTCCTTCCCGCCGGAATGCTATGAAAGCACGGAGAACATTCTCCGCTGTCTCGTCAACGCGTCTCCCGTCGGACGGCTGTATGTACTGATTCGCTGTCAGTCAACCGAGATGCCGAACATCGTCGGAACCCTGACGGTAGAGGAGTACATGACCCTGTTCCGAAGCGGAAAGATACAGGCAAATCTCTGTTACATTGTTTCAGATAAAGATAAAACCCCGCAAGTCATCTATGAGGATTACGCCAATGCAGAACTGAACCGTCCGCCCGCCGCACCGTGACGGGGCTGCCGAACCGACAGCCGCCATCCGTCACCGCTCCCAAAAAAAGGAGGACACGACCGTGAAAATGCCCACATTTTCCGTATTCGTTCACCACACAGAAGCAAACGCGGAGGATTACGCCAATGTACAGTGATGTTTGAAGAAAGATATGACCTTAATACATTTCATTTTTGCAAAGAAATGATATTGTTAAATAATAGGATGATTAAAAGATGAAGTTTGTTCGTGCTATTGCATTAATTCTTGCAATGCTCGCGCTGTTCACCTTATTGATTTGGGCATATGACCCTGATCCAATAATCACGTATTCTGGAACAATGTGTACCAATACGGCGTGTGGAGAAACTTGCTTTACTGAAGTCAGTGACATAACATATTATAGATATGGTCCTGACCGAGGATATTGCTATTATATCAAAGGATATCAAGAGAAAACCTGTGACATCTGCGGACACACAGACACATATTGGGTTTATTATGAGAGACTTGAACATTTGTGGGAAGACACAGATAACGATGGAGTTTCCGATACATGTCACTTCGGTTGCGGTTATCCATATTCTTAATGTTCAATGATGCAAAGGGATACTGTATGACTGCAGTATCCCTTTTTAATAGAGAAAAATGAAAATAAGATATGCACAAAACATCATATTATGGATACTCTGTTTCTTTATCAGCGGTTGTCAGATAGAAGAACAGGGTAAAACGATTCCGCAGACGGAGCAAAGTGACGGATTTTCGTCGGTACCGATTGCAGAGACTGCCGAACCCTTGCAGTACGAAATTCTGGAAGCTGTCTATGAGGTTTATCCGCTCACCGTTCCCGAGCAGACGCCGCCACTCTCGTTTGGTAAATTTTCCACCCTTTCCTTTCAGAAAAGCGCGCTTTTGTGGGCGAATGTCCGGGAAGACGGGATGTATTTCCGGATGGAGCGGGGGGATGGGTATGCGGTATCGGTGTTTGACACGGACGGCACCTATTCCGGGACGGTGCGCTACACCTCACCCGTATCGGGCTATCCCCGTTTCACATCTGCCGGGGAGAGGGATACCTTTCTGACGGTGGAAACCGCGGCAGATCATACGGGGTATCGGCTTCTGAAGACCGATTCTGCGGGGAATGTCCTCTCAACCTCGGAATTTCTGCGTCGCCCGGATACGATTACCTCGGGTCAGGGGGAAGTGTATGCCATCGGCGATGACTGGGCAGTTACGTTTTTCTGGTTTGATGCGGAATCGTTTTGGCTTGCGGACGGTGCGATTACCCTGTACGGTCCGTACTCTGTGGGCAGTCCTGTCGTGGGGGGCTTTGCCTGCGGGGATGGGACACTGATTCTGATTTGCGAAAACGATACCTGTCATCGGTTTTCTCCGACGGAAAAAACGGTAACACCCGTCACGCTTCACCGTGAAACCGATGCATGGCAGAAGTCGGAGACCGTTTTATATGCCTGCGATGCGGACGGCAATGCGGAAACGTATCTCGTCGGCCGTGACGGGATCACCGTTCAGCGCGGCAATGAGGAAATCCCGCTCTGTGATTTTACCCGTTCGTATTTTGATGTTTCGCAGTTTTCGTTCGTTTCCGTTCTGCCCGGTGACCGGTTTCTGGTCTGGTATTCGGAACCGCTGACTGCTGAGGTCACACCGGCAATCCTTGCGCCGACGGAAGAAACTGTGCATCCCGTCCGGAAAACCGTGCGGCTTGCAACCGTGGGACTCGGTTCCGACCGTCGGAATACCGTCACGGCGGCGGTGACACAGTTCAACCGCACCAATGCTTTCTATGTCATCGAACATACCGATTACGACCTGCCGGGCGGAACATTGGAGCAGCGGGAAGCGGTTCTGACGGACACCATCCTGCGCGGGGAGCACTACGACGTGTTTCTGTTCGGCCCGGCATCGGAGGTACCGGGAATCCTTGCGGACAAAGGGCAGTTTGCGGATTTATCGTGGATTGCACAAAGCACCGATTTCATTTCCTGTGTCAAAGATGCCTATGCAAATGGGGAAACCGTGTATACATTGCCGTTTACGGTCAATATCAGCACGCTGGTTACGACGACCGACACGCTTGCCGCGGGCACGCCGTTTACATGGGATGTGCTGTATCACATGACGGAAACGATGGACGACGGGGAGATTCTGTTCAATGAAAATATTTTATCCGAACTGTGGGACATCGCAATATATGATTTTGTGAATTTTGAACATTTGGACTGTTCGTTTGATTCTGCGGAATTTGAGAAACTTCTGTCGTTTTTTGCCGGATACGAAGCGGCATTGGACGGCACCGAACGCGCCGACACGGTCGGAAACCGGTATTACACCCCGGATGTCGGCGGTCTGATCACCAACATCGGCGGCGGTGGTGCAGTCATCAAAGGCGATTGGCTGTCATCGCTTGCGGACGGGCGACTGAAATTCCTTGCATTCACGTTTACCGCGCCGCGGGATGCGGAGCTTTTGTATGCGCTGTTTGACAGCATCGGTGCGGAATACAACCTCTGCGGATATCCGTCGGTTGACGGCGGCAGTCTGCACGTTTCTGCCGATATGAAAATGGCGCTCGGCGCAAGCGGCGACTGTGCTGACGGCGGTGCGGAATTTTTACAGTTCTTATTGTCCCGCGAGATTCAAGGTGCGGAACAGGTGCTGTCCGGATTTCCCGTCATCCGTTCCGTTGCGGAAAACGAACTAGAATGGGGAAATCTGTATTACAGCATCGACAGCACGGCACCGTCCGGACAGTCCGGGACGTCAGCGGCAGAAGCGGTCATCACAATCGGTGCATGGAGCAAAACACCGCTCCCGGCATCAAAGCGGCTGAATTATCCGGAGGACTGTACTGTCTTAAAGCCCCGGCGGGATGCGATGCTCGACTACCTCTGCACCTCCACGATGCGCGGTGCCGGCGACACGGTCATCCGCACGATTCTGGAAGAGGAGCTGTCGTATGTATCGCAGGGGGTACGCACAACGGAAGAAGCCGCCAAAATCATCCAGTCGCGGGTCTGGATTTATGTAAACGAATAAACGAAAAGGGTGCAGGACCGTCCTGCACCCCGTTTTTTTCTTAGGCATCACCGCACAAAAAACGGTAGAAATCTTCACAAAATAATGCTATACTAAAGTCATGAACAAACAACTGAGTCTGTCGTTCATATACGACGAATTAAAAGAAGTAAAAACGCACAAACGGGAATTTCTTGAAAAGAT
>JAFUPC010000038.1 GCA_017481495.1 Clostridia bacterium | reverse complement strand
TGCAGGGAAGTATCTGAAAACATCGGAACTTATTGATATTTGTAATGTTGCAAAAGAATATCATATTGACATTATTCCGTCGTTTGACAGCCCGGCACATCTTGACTATCTGACGTGGAAATTTGAGCAAAACTATAAGTCGAATTCTTCTTACAGTTTTACTTATAATGATACGACTTACAAGGCAAGCAGCAATAGCGGTTGTATCAACTATACGAATACGACGGGAGCATCTGCACCTACCTATTATTATGCTGCGGCAAATATCAAAGACGGCAGTATGGGACGTGCATTCCTGTTCGCGATTTACGAAGACCTTGCTGATTTCTTTAAGGAATATGCGGGAAGTACCGATTTCTCCATTGGTGCAGACGAAGTTCCGAATCCTTCAAGCAGAATATGGTCGTATTCTGATTTTGTAGATTATATCAATGATTTGAATGCGTTGCTGAAAGGTAAAGGATATACCATGCGTATGTTCAATGATTACCTTGGCTCGACATCATATAATTATACAAGTGGAATCAGCAGTACGAGCAATCAACATAGTTTCAATACCGATATTGAAATTATGTACTGGGATTCGCCATATGATCAAAATTCCGGAAGTTCTTCCGGTACTGCTACTGTAAAAGCAAGTGTACTTGAAAAAGAAGGTTTCACTTTATATAACTGTATTCAGTCAAACTGTTATTATGTTTTGCGTGTCGCAAATTCTTCGAGTGTTTCGAGTACCTACAAATACATGGATGCCCGAAACCCTGACAACCTCAACTGGAGTTTCAATTACAGTACCGAAGAAAAAATTTATTCCACATGGACACCCAATGACATGGGTGAAAAAGGTAAAAATTCTACCACAGATACTGTATCCAGCATTGGCGGTGCATACTTCCTCATCTGGAATGACTACGCATCCGTGAGTACCGAATCTGAAATCTGGAATGGTGCTGAAGATAACACAGGCACAAGCAGTAATACATATTATCTGCTTGACCGTATGTGGTCGAACACCATGAAGATGTGGAACTGGGATGTCGATGATTCTGTTACTTACAGCAACTTCAAAGCGGTAAGAGAAACTTACGGATATTTCCCGGGTTATACTTCCTGCTCTGCGGCAGCTTCGTTACCTGCGGCTACCTCGGTTACCGAAGCAGATGAATATCGCGCAGACCATTCTGCACTGAATACTGCACTTGCAAACAAAATTTCCAATGATGATGGAAAGTATACATCAGACAGTTATGCGAAATATGAAGCAGCATATGCAGCAGCTGAAAAGGTTAATGCAGAAAATGGTGCAACTGCAGAAGAAATTACTGCGGCAATTGAAGCACTTAATACCGCAAAAAGCAATTTGACGGAAGCCAAAACCGACAGCGGCGATACTGACGATAACAACACCGGAACAAATCCCGGTACGACCGCCAGCACAACGCTTGAATATGAAATTGCAAGACTGGAATACTGGAAAGCCAACGTCATCAACGAACAGGGAAGTTACACGGCTGATTCTTGGAAGGAATATGTAGAAGCCAAAGAAGCCCTTGAATCTTATGATGTAACAGGTAAAACAAGAGATGAAGTTCATGATGTTGTCTCCGCATATGAAGCGGCACTTACTGCGCTCACTGTAAACGCAGATGCAACACAAATCATTTCAATCACAGCACTTTCCAAAACTGTCCGCTCCGGCAAACAGGTCGGTCTGAAAGTCGTCACAACCGGTGATGTTTCCGCCCTGACGGTTGCCGATAAGACCTTGAATGTGTGTTCCGGTAAAGTTCAGACGCTTTCCGACGGTTCCGTTGTGAAAGTATGGCTGATTTACTTTAACGCCGGTACCGAGACGGGTGATATTACCTATACGGTCAACGCCGGAAATGATGTAACCGAAAGTGTTACTGTTACAATCAAATAACTGCTCCCCCCTTTAACCGCCCGCCACCCTCGCTCGGGCGGTTAAATTATACCCAAAATCCTGCATACTCCCCTCCGATATACAAAAACCTCGCAAAAATTTCCATTTCCCGCAAATTCCCGCTTGACAATACCGCGATTTGGTATTATAATATATATAATAAGGGTTTTAAAAGTTATCCGTTTTCAGTCGGCGGCGTTGGGCTTCCGTTTTGGGGCGGTTGTGAAGAAAGGAGACTCCGGGCTCCGTCCGGAGGAAATTTCATATGGCATATTTGGTATTAAGCAACGGTATGGCGTTTGAGGGCACGCGCGTGGGTGCTGTGTCCGACAGCATCGGCGAGCTTGTGTTCTCCACCGGCATGGTGGGGTATCTGGAAACCCTCACCGACCCCGCCTATGCCGGACAGATTCTCGTCGGAACCTTCCCGCTCTCGGGTAATTACGGCGTCATTGAAGAAGATTTTGAAGGGAAACCCGCACTGCACGGCTTTGTCGTGCGCTCCATCTGCGACACGCCCTCGAACTTCCGCGCACAGTACCCGCTGGAAAAGTTCCTCTCCGACAACGGCATCCCCGCCATCTGCGACGTCGATACGCGCGAGCTTGTCCGCATTCTGCGCGAAGAAGGCACGATGAACGCCATGATCTGCGATGAAATTCCCGCATCTCTCGATGCGCTCAACGCCTACGAAATCAAAAACGTCGTCGCCAAGGTCTCCGCGGCCGATACGACCGTTTACCGGGCGCAGGGCGAGACGAAGCACCGTGTCACCCTCATCAACTACGGTACAAAGAAAAGCCTCATCACGACCCTCTGCGCGCGCGGATGCGAAGTCACGGTCGTTCCTCACGACACATCGGCGGAAACGATTCTCGCCTCCGCTCCCGATGCCGTCGTTCTCTCCTGCGGCCCCGGCGACCCGAACGAACTCTCGGCAGAGGTTGCCGAGCTGAAAAAGCTCATCGGCGCGCTTCCCGTGTTCGGTGTCGGACTCGGCCATCAGCTGGCAGCACTGGCGATGGGCGGTTCCGTTGTGAAGCTGCTCTACGGTCACCGCGGCGGCAACCAGCCCGTGCGCGAAATCGGCGGCACCCGCACCTACATCACAAGCCAGAATCACGGCTACGTCGTCGATGCGGAAAGCCTGTCGCACATCGGCATCGAATGCTTTGCCAACGCAAACGACGGTACCAACGAGGGCATGGAATATCCCGCACAGAAGTGCTTCACGCTCCAGTTCACCCCGGATACCCTTGGCGGCGCCCATTCCACCGCGCACCTCTACGACCGCTTTTTTGATATGCTTGCTTAACAGAAGGAGATAACACCCATGCCAAAGGATAAAAATATTCACAAGGTACTCGTCATCGGCTCCGGTCCCATTGTCATCGGTCAGGCGGCGGAATTTGACTACGCGGGCGCACAGGCCTGCCGCGTCCTCCGTGCGGAGGGCATTCATGTCGTGCTCGTCAACTCCAACCCCGCGACCATCATGACGGACAAGCATCTCGCCGACTCCATCTATCTTGAACCCCTCAACGCCCAGACCATCCGCCGCATCATCGAAAAGGAACGTCCCGACGGCCTGCTTGCGGGTCTTGGCGGTCAGACGGGTCTGACCATTGCCATGCAGCTTTCCCGCGACGGTACGCTGAAAAAGTACGGTGTCCGTCTGCTCGGTACGCAGGTCGAAGCCATCGACAAAGCGGAAGACCGTGAGCTGTTCCGCGATGCGATGAAAGAAATCGGTCAGCCCTGCGTTCCCTCTGAAATCGCAAACGACGTGGAGACCGCCTGCAGAATCGCCGACGAAATCGGCTATCCGGTCATCGTCCGTCCCGCATTCACGCTGGGCGGTACCGGCGGCGGCATTGCCGACACGGAGGAAGAGCTCCGCATCATCGCGCGCACCGGTCTCGATATGTCCCCGATTACGCAGATTCTCGTCGAGAAGTGCATTTCCGGCTGGAAAGAAATCGAATTTGAAACCATGCGCGATGCCGCAGGCAACGTCATTGCCGTCTGCTCGATGGAAAACGTTGACCCGGTCGGCATCCACACCGGTGACTCCATCGTCGTCGCACCCGCGCTGACCCTGTCCGACAAAGAATACGGGATGCTCCGTGCGGCTTCCCTTGACATCGTCACTTCCATCGGCATCGTCGGCGGATGCAACTGCCAGTTTGCGCTGAATCCCAACAGCTTTGAATATGCCGTCATCGAAGTCAACCCGCGTGTCTCCCGTTCCTCCGCGCTTGCCTCCAAAGCCTCCGGCTATCCGATCGCAAAGATCACGACGAAGCTCGCGCTCGGCTACACGCTTGACGAAATTACCAACGACATCACCGGCAAGACCTGCGCCTGCTTTGAGCCGTCCATCGACTACGTTGTCTGCAAGTTCCCGAAGTGGCCCTTTGAAAAGTTTGCAGGCTCCTCCCGCAAGCTCGGCACGCAGATGAAAGCGACCGGCGAGGTCATGTCCATCGGCCCGACCTTTGAAATGGCGCTGATGAAAGCCGTGCGCGGCGCGGAGATCTCCCTTGACACGCTGAACGCCGTACCGCTGGACGACAAGCCCGTCCGCGAACGTCTGGCAGAGCAGAATGACCGCCGCATCTTCACGGTCTTTGAAGCGCTCAAGTCCGGTGTCTCCGTTGACGAAATTTTTGATATTACGAAGATTGACCGTTGGTTCCTCTCCCGGATGCTGAATCTGGCGAACTTTGAAAAGAAGCTGGAAGCGGAGGGTCTGACCGTCTCCAATTACCGCGAAGCAAAGAAGCTCGGCTACCCGGATTCCGCCCTGAAGCGGCTGTGCCATGTGGACGAAATGCCCGAGAAGTGCGCATTCTCCTACAAAATGGTCGATACCTGCGCGGCAGAATTCGGTGCGGAAACGCCGTATTTCTACTCCACAACGGACAAAGCGTGCGAATCCCGTTCCTTCCACAGAACCGGCAAGCCGGTCGTCATGGTTCTCGGCTCCGGCCCCATCCGCATCGGGCAGGGCATTGAGTTCGACTATTCCTCCGTCCACTGCGTATGGACCCTGCAGGAAATGGGCTATGACGTTGTCATCGTCAACAACAACCCCGAAACGGTCTCCACCGACTACGATACCGCCGACCGTCTCTATTTTGAACCGCTGTCCCCCGAAGACGTTATGAACATCATCGAAGTCGAAAAGCCCATCGGTGTCGTCGTTGCATTCGGCGGTCAGACGGCGATCAAGCTGACCCAATTCCTTGATAAACAGGGTGTCCGCATTCTCGGCACCTCCGCTGACGGCATTGACCTGGCGGAAGACCGCGCAAGATTCGATGCGCTGCTCGAAGAATTCGGCTTCAGCCGTCCCAAGGGTATGGGCGTCAAGACGATGGAAGAAGCACTTGCCGCAGCAAATTCGCTCGGTTATCCCGTGCTTCTGCGCCCCTCCTATGTCATCGGCGGTCAGAACATGACCATTTCCAAAAACGACGACATGACCCGCGCCTATATGGAAAAGATTCTCTCCGGCGGCATTGAGAACCCGGTTCTCGTTGACAAGTATATGCCCGGCCCAGAGCTGGAAGTCGACGTCATCTCCGACGGCGAAAATGTCCTCATCCCCGGCATCATGGAGCACATCGAACGTGCCGGTGTCCACTCCGGCGACTCCATTGCCGTCTATCCGTCGTACAATCTGAACGACAAGCATATGCAGACCATCTGCGAATGCTCCGAAAAGCTGGCACTCGCGCTCGGCACCAAGGGTCTTGTCAACATTCAATATCTCATCTATGAGGGTGAGCTGTATGTCATCGAAGTCAACCCGCGTGCATCCAGAACGATCCCGTACATCTCCAAGGTGACGAATGTACCGATGGTCGACCTTGCCGCAAAGGTCATGCTCGGTGCAAAGCTGACCGATCTCGGCTATGGAACCGGTCTTTACAGAACCCCGCCATACTACACGGTCAAGGTCCCGGTTTTCTCCTTTGAAAAGCTCAACGATGCAAACTCCATCCTCGGCCCGGAAATGAAGTCCACAGGTGAAGTACTCGGTATCGGCAAAACACTGGCGGAAGCCCTGTTCAAGGGTCTGACGGCGGCGAATCTGGCGGTTCCGTTCAACCGCAACAAGCGCTGCGGCGTTCTGCTCTCCGTCACGGAGGACGATTATCTCGATGCGCTGTCCCTTGCGAAACGCTTCTACGACCTTGGCATTACCGTCTACGCGACCAAGGGGACGGCGGATGCCATTTCCGGACTCGGCATTGACGTGGTTCCGGTCGCAAACGGCGCGGAAAGCCGCGAGATCTTCGACCTCATGGAGAACGGCATTCTCAACTACATCATCTATACAGGTGCGGTCGTCGATGCTTCCGTCGGCAACTACACCAAGCTCCACCTGCGCGCGATGCAGCTCGGCATCCCGTGCCTAACCTCTCTTGACACGGCAAACGCGCTTGCGGAAATTCTCGAATCCCGCTTCACCTGCGCAAACACCGAGCTTGTCGACATCAACGCCATGCGTCTGTGGAGACAGAAGATTCCGTTTGTCAAGATGCACTCCTGCGGCAACGACTATATCTACATCGAAAACTTCGACGGCAAGATCACCTGCCCCGAATCGCTCTGCGTCAGCCTCTGCACACAGCACTACGGCATCGGCGGCGACGGTATCGTTCTGATCGAACGCTCCACCGTTGCGGATGCAAAGATGCGCACGTTCAACAGCGACGGTACCGAGGGCCGCATGGCGGGCAACAACATCCGCTGTGTCGCAAAGTATCTCTACGATACCGGCTACATCCGCAGTGAATTCCTCTCCATCGAGACCGCATCGGGTGTTCATAAGCTCCACCTGTACCTGCGCGACGGCAAGGTCTCCTCTGTCACCGTCGATATGGGCCGTGCAGACCTGCTTGCAAAGAACGTCCCCGTCGATACCGACATGGAAAAGGTCATGGGCGCGACCGCTGTCATCGGCGGCACGGAATACAAAATCACCTGTCTGTCGCTGGGCAACCCGCACTGCGTGGTCTTCACCGATGCGCTGGATGCACTGGATCTGTCCTCCATCGGCCCGAAGTTTGAATATGCCGATATGTTCCCGGATCGCGTAAACGCGGAATTCGTGCGTGTTGTCAATAAAACGACCCTGCGTGTCCGTGTCTGGGAGCGCGGCAACGGCGAAACGCTCGCCTGCGGAACCGGTGCGTGCGCAGCAGTCGTCGCGGCGTGCGAGAACGGTCTGTGCGAAAAGGGTACCGACATCCAGGTCAAGCTCCCCGGCGGCACGATGACGGTCAACTACACCGATGAGCGCATCCAGCTCACCGGCAGTGCTGTCCGTGTCTACGAAGGCACATTCGAGTATTGATTCCCAACTGAATATAGTTACAGCAGAGGCGATGATCCCGTCTCTGCTGTATTGGTGTTTTCTGTCGGCAAAAGAAACCGCACTGACGGGGAAAATTCTGTTCAATCTGCTGATTCTGTATTTTCTTTCCGGAAACTATTGACTTTAGCAGGGTAAAGTGGTAAAATATTAGCATAATTTCATCAAAAGCAAGGGATAATTATGAACATCAACGATTCCGTCCTGAAGAATGAAGAAAAAGCCATCTTCGGGATGCGGAGCCTGTACCGCAAATACGGGTATTCGCAGTACAAAATGAGCAAATTCGAGGAATATGACCTGTATGTCCGCAACAAGGACTTCCTTGTATCCGACAACATCATTTCCTTTACCGATACCAACGGCCGTCTGATGGCGCTCAAGCCGGACGTCACGCTGTCCATCATCAAGAACGGACGGGATGCCGGGGACGTTGTGCAGAAGGTCTATTATGACGAAAACGTTTACCGTGTGTCGAAAGGTTCCCATGCGTTCCGCGAGATCATGCAGGTGGGTCTGGAATGCATCGGTGCCATTGACGACTACTGCATCACGGAAGTGTTAATGCTGGCGGCGGAAAGCCTGCGTGCGGTCTCCCGCGAATGCGTGCTTGACGTCTCGCATCTCGGCATCGTGTCCGCCGTCATCGACGGCATGGGCGCGGACGAGGGTCTGCGGGCACAGCTTCTCAAATGTATCGGCGAGAAGAACACGCACGGCATCCGCGCACTGTGTGCGGAAAACAGCATTCCGGCGGAAAACGCGGAAACGCTCATCGGGCTGGTTTCGGCATACGGCTCTGCGGACACGGTGCTCCCGGCACTGGGAACACTTTGTACCGATGAGGAGTCCCGCAAGTGTCTTGACCAGCTTTCCGACATCGTCGCGGCGCTGAATGCGGCAGGGGTCGGGGACACCCTGCGTATCGACTTTTCCGTGACAAGCGACATGAATTATTACAACGGCATCGTCTTCCGCGGGTTTGTCAACGGCATTCCGACAGGCATTCTTTCCGGCGGTCAGTACGACAAGCTGATGCAGAAAATGGGACGGAAATCCGGTGCCATCGGCTTTGCGGTGTATCTGGATATGCTGGAAAATCTCGGTGACGACGGGGAAGCGTATGACGTCGATACCGTCATTCTCTATACGGCAAACGACGATATGACCGCTCTGCGCGGTACGGTGCGGATGCTGACGGATGCCGGACAGAGTGTCATGGCACAGAAATCCGTCCCCGAAAAATTACGGTACAAACAGCTTCTGAAAATGAACGGGAAAGGAGTGGAGATTCTTGAAACCAATGCTTAACGTCGCCCTGCCCAAGGGGCGCATCGGCGAAAAGGTCTATTCGATGTTTGAAGCGGCGGGTCTGGAATGCCCCTCCATCCGCGAAAACAACCGCAAGCTGATTTTTGAAAATCCGGAGGTCGGTGTCCGGTATTTCTGGGTGAAACCCTCCGACGTTGCCATTTATGTGGAACGCGGCGCCGCTGACATCGGTGTTGCCGGCAAGGACATCCTCCTTGAATACGAGCCGGACATCTACGAGCTTTACGACCTTGACATCGGCAAGTGCCGTATGGCGGTCGCCGCAAAAGAGGATTTCCGCGACAACCCGAGGAAGACCCTGCGTGTCGCAACGAAGTTCACGAATATCGCAAAGACCTATTACACCTCCCTTGGCCGCGACATCGACATCATCCACTTGAACGGCTCCATCGAGATCGCACCGATCCTCGGGCTGTCCGACGTCATCGTGGACATCGTGGAGACGGGAACGACCCTCAAAGAGAACCATCTTGCGGTCGTGGAGACCATCGTTCCGATCTCCGCGCGGCTGATTGCCAATAAGACGAGCTTCAAGTTCAAGAACGAAGCCATTGAATACATCGTGAAAAAATTAGCCGGACAGGAAAGCACGTCCGGGGACAAGGAGAACAACGCATGATCCGAATTTTGAAATACGGGGAAGTCGAAAACAAGGACATTTTCGCCCGCGGCAATGAGGGCATTGACGTATCGGAGACCGTTTCCGCCATCATCGCGGATGTACGAGCAAACGGCGATAAAGCACTGTATGCTTATGCCGAGAAATTTGACAAAGTCAAGCTGTCCTCGCTCCTTGTGACCAAAGAGGAAATTGCGGCGGCGCGCGCATCAGTAGAGCCGAAGTTCCTGGAGGTACTCGAAAAAGCGGCGGCGAACATCCGGAAATTCCATGAACGCCAGGTTCGCAACAGTTTCATCATCAACGACGAGCCGGGCATTGTCATCGGACAGAAGGTCATTCCCGTTGACCGCGCAGGTCTGTATGTTCCCGGCGGTACGGCGGCATATCCGTCCACGGTGCTCATGGATGCGATTCCGGCAAAGATCGCCGGTGTCAAGGAAGTCGTCATGGTCACGCCGCCCGCAAAGAACGGTTCGGTCAATCCAGTCATTTTAGCGGCGGCATCCATCGCGGGTGTCGATACGATCGTCAAGGTCGGCGGTGCGCAGGCGATTGCGGCACTCGCCTACGGCACGGAAACTGTTCCGCGTGTTGACAAGATCGTCGGCCCCGGCAATGCGTTCGTTGCGGAAGCCAAGCGGCAGGTCTACGGACAGGTCTCCATCGACATGATCGCAGGCCCCTCCGAAATTCTGGTCGTCTCCGATGGCAATTCCAACCCCCGCCACATCGCGGCAGATCTGCTTTCCCAGGCGGAGCACGACAAAATGGCAAGCGCAGTGCTCGTTACCGACTCCATGACGTTGGCAGAAGCCGTGCAGGCAGAGCTGGAAGTGCAGATTCCGAAGCTTGAACGCGCGGAGATCGCCCGTGCTTCCATCGACAACAACGGCAAGATCATCGTCGCGGACGATCTGCGGGTCGTCATCGACATCGCAAACGAAATTGCCCCCGAACATCTGGAGCTGTGCATCGATCAGCCGTTTGACTATCTCGATTCCATCCGCCACGCCGGTTCTATCTTCATGGGCCGCAACTGTCCCGAAGCACTGGGCGACTATTTCGCAGGCCCCAACCACACCCTGCCGACCAGCGGTTCCGCACGGTTTTCCAGCCCCCTGTCCGTTGATGATTTCGTCAAGAAGTCGCAGTATACCTATTACACGAAAGAAGCCCTGGAACGGGTCGCACGGGACGTGGAGTATTTTGCAAAGCAGGAGGGTCTGACCGCACACGCAAAGAGTGCCGTCATCCGTCTTGCGGATGAGGAGGGCAACGCATGAGCCGCTTCTTTTCCACCGACTACCGCGCACTGACCCCGTACACCCCTGGTGAGCAGCCGCGCATTCAGAACCTCATCAAGCTGAACACAAACGAATCCCCGTTCCCGCCGTCCCCGAAAGCCAAAGAATATGCCAAAGCCGCGGCGGAGAATCTGCAGCTGTATTCCGACCCGACGGCAAAGCGGCTCCACGAAGTGCTTGCGGCGCATCTCGGCGTGAAACCCGACGAAGTCCTTGCCACAAACGGCTCCGACGAAATTCTGAACTTCGCGTTCATGGCGTTCTGCGACAAGGAGCATCCGGCGGCGTTTGCAGACCTTACCTACGGTTTTTATCCGGTGTTTGCCGACTTAAACGGCATTCCGTATACCGAGATCCCGCTCTCAGAAGATTTCACGATCCGGAAATCGGATTATCTTAGGATAAACAAGACCATTTTCATCGCCAACCCCAACGCGCCGACCGGCATTCTTCTGCCGAAGCGCGACGTTGAGGAGATCATCGCATCGAATCCCGACAGCGTGGTCGTGGTCGATGAAGCGTATGTCGATTTCGGCGGGGAGAGTTGTGTTGACCTCATTCACAAATACGACAACCTGCTCGTCACGCAGACGTTTTCCAAGTCCCGCTCGATGGCGGGCGCACGGCTCGGCTTCGGTGTCGGATGCAAGTCCCTCATTGCCGACCTCAATACCATCAAATATTCCACCAACCCCTACAATGTCAACGCCATGACGATGGCGGCCGGTATCGGTGCGCTGGAAGACGAGGAATATACCCGCGCAAATTGCCAAACGATCATCGAAAACCGCACCTGGGCGGCAGACGAGATGCGGAAGCTCGGGTTCTTTGTCACCGATTCCAAAACAAATTTCCTGTTTGCAAAGCACGAAACCGTTTCCGGCGAGACCGTATATTCCGAGCTGCGCGCGCGCGGCATTCTTGTAAGACACTTCACACTTGAACGCATCCGCGATTTCAACCGCATCACGGTCGGAAGCCGGGCGCAGATGGAAGCGCTCGTCGGTGCGCTTGCCGAAATCACGAAAGGAGCCGCACAATGAGAGAGACTACGATTTCCCGCAAGACCGCGGAAACGGACATCACGCTCACTCTGTGTCTGGACGGCACGGGAACGTCCGATGTTCATACCGGGTGCGGATTCCTTGACCATATGCTGATGCTGTTTGCAAAGCACGGTCGGTTTGCCCTCTCGGTGAAGTGCATCGGCGACACGGATGTCGATGACCACCATACGACCGAGGACATCGGCATCGTGCTCGGGCAGGCTTTCAATGACTGTCTTGGAGACAAGCGCGGCATCCGCCGGTACGGGTCGATGTGGCTTCCGATGGATGAAGCACTGATCCTGTGCGCGGTCGACCTGTCCGGGCGCGCGGCACTCGGGTATGCGCTCGATATTCCGACGGAAAAGGTTGGCACGTTTGACTGTGAGCTGGTCGAGGAATTCTGGGCGGCGTTCGTCCGTACCTGTCCGTGTGCGCTCCATCTGCGGAAGTTTGCCGGAACGAATTCCCATCACATCATCGAGGGTGCGTTCAAGGCGGCGGGACGGGCACTTTCCGAAGCCGTCTCCATTGAAGAAGCATACAAGGACGAAATTCCGTCAACGAAGGGGGTTCTGTAAATGGTAGCGATCGTAGATTACGGTGTCGGAAATCTGTTTTCCCTGAAAAGCTCGCTCGATGCCATCGGTGCGGATGTTACTGTGACCTCCGACGAAGCCGTGGTGCGCCGGGCGGATCGCATTCTGCTCCCCGGGGTCGGCGCGTTTGAGGATGCGGCGAACAAGCTCCGCGCGACCGGTCTTGACCGTGTCGTCACCGAAGAAGCAAATGCCGGAAAGCCTCTGCTCGGCATCTGTCTCGGTATGCAGATGCTCTTTGAAAAAAGTCTGGAATACGGGGAACACAAAGGCCTTGGTCTGATCCCCGGTGAGGTGCGGCCGATCTCCGAAAAAATCCCCGCCACCCTGAAAATTCCGCAGATCGGCTGGAACGCTCTGCGTTTCAGGAGGGAAAGTCCGCTGTTCAAGTACATCAAGGACGGCGACCATGTGTATTTTGTGCATTCTTATGCGGCAATGGAGTGCGAGGAGTCCGTCATTGCCGACACCGAATACGGCGCGTATCTGACGGCGGCGGTCGCAAAGGATAACGTTTTCGGATGCCAGTTCCACCCCGAAAAGAGCGGAAACGTGGGACTTGCCATTCTGCGCGCATTTGTGGAATACGGAGGGACGGTATGATCATTTATCCCGCAATCGACTTGTTTGACAAAAAGGCGGTGCGCCTTTACAAAGGCGACTATGCACAGATGACCGTCTATTCTGAAAATCCCGTGGAAATTGCATATGATTTTGCCGCACAGGGCGCGACCCATCTGCATTTGGTGGATTTAGAGGGGGCGAGATCCGGCGAAACGCCGAATCTTTCCGTGGTGAAGCACATCGTGTCGGAAACGCACCTGTTCACCGAGGTCGGCGGCGGTGTCCGTTCGATGGCGGTCATTGATGCGTATGTCAATGCCGGGCTGTCGCGTGTCATTCTCGGCACGGCGGCGGTCACGGACGAAGCATTCCTGCGCGAAGCGGTCAGGGAATTCGGCAACAAGATCGCCGTCGGCGCGGATTTCAAGGACGGTTATGCCGCGATCAAAGGCTGGACAGAGAAGTCCGCCCTGACCGTGGATGCGTTTGTCGCAAAGATGCAGGACATCGGCGTGAAAACGATGATCTGCACCGACATCTCCCGTGACGGCGCAATGCAGGGAACGAACCGCGATCTCTACCGTCATCTCTCGGAGACCTACGACATCGACTTCATCGCATCGGGCGGGGTCTCGACCGTCGACGACGTGAAAGCACTTGCCAAAATGCGCTTGCACGGTGCCATCATCGGCAAGGCGTATTATACGAAAGCCATCAACTTAAAAGAAGCCATTGAGGTGACGAAATGATTACGAAGCGTATTATTCCGTGTCTGGACGTCAAAAACGGCCGCGTGGTCAAGGGCGTCAATTTTGAAGGACTGTCCGACGTTTCGTCCCCGGTCGCGCTTGCGAAATATTATTCCGACTGCGGTGCGGATGAGCTGGTGTTCTACGACATCACCGCATCCGCGGAAGGACGTCAGCTGTTTACGGACATTCTGTGCGAGGTGGCGAGAACCATCTTCATCCCGCTGACCGTCGGCGGCGGCATCAATACGGTCGAGGATTTTGACCGCGTGCTGAAATGCGGTGCGGACAAGGTATCCGTCAACTCCGGCGCCATCCGCAATCCCGATCTGGTAAAGGAAGCGGCAAAGCGTTACGGCGACCAGTGTGTCGTCATTTCCGCGGATGTCAAGCGCGTGGACGGCGTGTTCCGTGTCTTTGCCAAGGGCGGGCGCGAGAACACCGGGATGGAAGCGATCTCCTGGATCAAGCGGTGCGTTGACAACGGCGCGGGCGAGGTCGTACTCAACTCCATCGACACCGACGGCGTAAAAAAGGGGTTTGACCTGGAAATGCTGGACGCGGTGTGCAATGCCGTGGACGTTCCCGTCATCGCATCGGGCGGTGCCGGCTGTATGGACGACTTCACAACGCTGTTCCGGACACTGCCGAAAGTGGATGCGGGGCTTGCCGCCTCCATCTTCCATTTCGGAGAAGTAAAAATTCCCGACCTCAAGCAGAAGCTTGCGGGAGAGGGAATACCGATGAGAATATAACATTGAGGATATTATGATTACAATAAACGATCTGAAATTTGACGAAAACGGCCTGATTCCCGCCATCATCGTGGATGCGATCTCGGGAAAGGTTCTGACACTGGCATACATGAACCGGGAAAGTCTCGGCATTACAATGGAAAAAGAGCTGACCTGTCTCTGGAGCCGTTCCAGACAGGAGCTGTGGCTGAAAGGGGAGACCAGCGGCAATTATCAGCACATCGTCTCCATCACGGCGGACTGCGACTGCGATGCGCTGGTCGTGAAAGTGGAAAAGGATGGCCCCGCGTGCCACATGGGAACAGATTCCTGCTTTGCCAATCCGCTTTATGAAAGCGAGGAACGCAAGGAATTCACCTACGAGGGTCTCATGGGACTCATCGAGGGCAGAAAGACCGAGAAAAAAGAAGGCTCCTACACGACCTACCTCTTTGAAAAGGGCATTGACAAGATCCTGAAAAAGGTCGGTGAGGAATCCACCGAGGTCATCATCGCGGCAAAGGCGGATGATAAAAAGGAGACCGTATACGAGATCGCCGACCTTGCGTACCATGTGATGGTTTTGATGACGCAGATGGGCATCTCGCTTGAAGACATCCACCGCGAGCTTGCATCCCGCCATGTCATCGACCACAAAGTCAAGCAGGAAAAAATGACGGGGAACTGACAAATGGTATACGCCGATTACCATATGCACACCACCTACTGCGACGGCAAATGCACAGCGGAGGAAATGATCCTGTCCGCAATCGCAAAGGGCCTGACGACCGTGGGGCTTTCCGGTCACGGATTCACGGACTTTGATGGGCATTACTGTATGTCGCGCGAAAACAGCGTGAAGTATGCCGCCGAGGTGACAGCACTCAAAGAAAAATACAAGGATAAGATCCGCGTTCTGCTCGGTGTGGAGCAGGATTATTTCGGCGGAAAGCCGATCATCGAGACCGATTACGTTATCGGCTCCGTGCATTATCTGCACTGGGGCAATGATGTCTATACCCCCATCGACGAGCATCCCGACCAGCTGATGGGCGCGGTCAACGCAGGCTTTGGCGGCGACATCTACGCGGCGGCGGAATCGTATTTCCAATGTATGGGGGACGTTGTGCGCGTGACCGGAGCGGACATCATCGGGCATTTTGACCTGATCTCCAAGTTCTGTGAGCGCGGGATTACGCTTGATTTTGACCATCCCCGCTACAAAAAGGCGTACACCGATGCCATCGACCGCCTGATCCCGTATGGGAAGCCGTTTGAGGTCAACACCGGCGCCATTTCCCGCGGCTACCGCACCAGTCCTTATCCGGCGATGCCGATGATGCGCTATATTGCAAGCCAAGGCGGGAAAATCATCTTTACCAGCGACAGCCATCATGTGGACAACATTGCGTTCCGGTTTGAAGAATGGGAGCCGGTCTATCGTGCGTTCGGCACGGAAGTGGTCATATTATAAATCATGACCGTGACGGCAGAACTTTTTGAAAACTTGCAGAAGCGGAACAGCATCATCATCGAAGCAGTGAAGACCCGTGCGGCATCCGTCTGTCCCGACGCGCTTGACATGATCGGTGTGACCGGTTCGTTTCAGTCGGGGGATGCGCATCCGTATTCCGACCTTGATCTGCTGATCATCATAAACGACTCCGCAGGATACGCGCTGTCGGAATGCTTCGTTCTCGGGGATGGGGAAGAGGCGGTCGGCTTTGACATCTACTGCCATACCTGGGAACAGATGGAAGTGATGGCGGACTACACCTCCCCGTATGTCAGCAAACTGCTGTGCGCGGATGTGATGTATACCCGCACAGATGCGGTGAAAACACGGTACGATTCTCTGCGCCAAAGGCTGGAAACGGTCATGGCGGAGCCGTTTTCGCGCAGACGGGCGGCGGTCATCGACGGATACCTTTCCCACGCCGCACGGGCACTCGGGGAGATGTTCCTTGCCACTGACCCGGGAGAAGTCCGTGCGTGGGCGGCATCCGTTCTCTCGGACACGGAGTCTGCGGTGCTTCTGGCAAACGGTGACTATGTGCGGCACGGGGTGCGCGGGATTCCGTCACAGCTTGCGGCACTGGACCTTCTGCCGCAGGATTATCCGACATTGCACCGTGCGGTGACGAATGCGGCAGGAGCAGATGGCTTGCGTTCCGCCGCACGGGAGCTATTGTCCTGCGTGCGGGGGTGGTTTGATACGCTGTGCCAACAGCAGTGTCCGAAGCCTGTTCCGGATGGGAATGCACTTGCCGGGACGTGCGAGGAAATGGTATCGAACTGGTATCAGAAGCTGCGCCGTGCCGCGGGGGAGAACGACCGGTATCTATCCATGATGTCCTGTGCCGCCTGCGCCGGAATGCTTGGGGAGCTGTCTGCGGAATACGCACTTCCGCCCCTCCCGTCCGTCATGGAAAACGGTGAAGCGTGGGACTGCGGCGCGGCAGTCGGTGCGTTTGCACGGGCAAACGGTGCGCTTTGTGCATTCCGCGCAGAACACGGCACGCCCATGCGGCGGTATCGGTCGGCAGAAGCATTTGCGGCGGCGTATACCGAAGCTGTGGGAAGCGGTGACGGACAGAATACGCAATAGATTATGAGAACCGTCTGTGTGGACGGTTCTTTTTTTATGGAATCCGCTCAAGATGTTCGAT
Organism: Clostridia bacterium; assembly: GCA_017481495.1. Taxonomy (GTDB): domain Bacteria; phylum Bacillota; class Clostridia; order Oscillospirales; family CAG-272; genus RGIG3925. The sequence goes on along the minus strand of JAFUPC010000038.1, from coordinate 19,888 downwards.
TTGTCTTGACGGAACGGGGAGTCTGTGATATAATATAATTACTTATACCCATTATAAATATTATTTATGAAAAGAAACGAAAGAGAACTCACGAACATGAAAACTGTTATTGTCACCGATATTACCCTGCGGGTATCGGCAGAGAAAAAAGAAGTGCTTTCCTTCCGCGAAAAGCTGCATACCGCAAACTGTCTTGACAAAGCGGGTGTGGACGTCATCGAACTGCCCGCGCTGAGCGGCACAAAGGAAGATGCCGTCATTGCAAAGACCATTGCGGAAAGTCTGACAAGTGCCGCCGCCGCGATCAACGCCGGTGTGACGGAGGAATCCATCAACACCGCATGGGAGACCATCCGCGGTGCGAAAAAGCCGGTGCTTCAGATCGTCCTGCCCGCATCCACCGTGCAGATGGAATATCTCTACCACATCAAAGCACCGCAGATGGCGGAAAAGATCACCGCGCTCGTATCGGCCGCCGTCAGGCTTTGCCATGATACCGCATTTGTCATTGCCGATGCGACCCGCGCAGACCCTGTGTTTACCGCCGCCTGTGCAAAAATCGCCGAAGAAGCCGGTGCCGCATCTGTCACCCTGTGCGACGATTCCGGCGTGTTTTTCCCGACGGACTGGCCGGCGTTGGTCGAAGCCGTGCTTGCAGAATGCTCGCTTCCTCTGTACATCCAGCCGTCTAATGCGCTTGACATGGCGGCAGCCTCTGCGGTCTCCGCTGTCATGGCGGGTGCCGCGGGCATCAAGACCGCTGTCGGTCAGATAGAATATTTCAGCACGGAATCCGCCGCCGACATCTACCGCGCAAAGTCCGATGAAATGGGCATCTCCTGCCGTCTTGACGTCACGGCGATCCACCGCATTCTCGCCTCTATCCGCACCCCCGATGAAACACCGGCGGAACCGGAGATCCCGGCAGAAGCGGATAGCGGTCTGCTCGATGCCACCTGCACCGCAGAGGACATCCGGAACGCGGTCGTCTCGCTCGGCTATGAGCTGACGGACGAAGACCACGGCAAGGTGCGCGAGGAATTTGCCCGCGTCATCGCAAAGAAAGAAACCATCGGTGCAAGAGAGTTGGAAGCCATTGTCGCCACCGCCGCAATGCAGGTGCCGTCCACCTATCATCTGGTCAGCTATGTCGTCAACTCCGGCAACATCATCACCGCGACCGCGAACGTGACACTGGAAAAGAACGGTGAGACGTTCTCCGGCGTTTCCATCGGCGATGGTCCCATTGACGCCGCGTTCCACGCCATTGAACAGATCATCGGTCACCATTACGAGCTGGACGATTTCCAGGTCCATGCCGTCACGGGCGGCAGAGAAGCCGTCGGTTCCTCTCTCATCCGTCTCCGTGCGAACGGCAGACTGTACGCCGGAAACGGTATCTCCACCGACATCATCGGTGCGTGTGTCCGTGCCTACATTAACGCTGTCAATAAGATCATTTATGACGAAAACTGAAACAGAAAGGAAGCATAACGGATGAAACTTGCATTTTCCACACACCATGTACCGTGTGACAGCTTCCTTGCCCTGTGCGACACCGCAAAGGATTACGGTTATGCGGGATTTGAGATCTGCGATGCAGAAGCGGAAAAAGCCGCACACCGCGACAGCATTCTGCACCCCGCCGCCGCATCCGCCGCAAAGCGCAAGCTCATCAACCGCCACATCGCCGCTGCCGCGCTGACCTATCCGGATGCACTGACGGAGACGACAGCCCCCGCCGCTGTCCGTTCCTATGTGGAAATGGCGGCAGGTGCTTCCATCCCTGCGGTCATTGTGCGGATGGAAACCCTCTTGTCCGATACCGCGCTGAAAGCGGTTCTCCTGCCGGCTGTCACATTGGCGGAAAAGACCGGCGTTTCCGTGCTGTTTGAGACCGCGGGGGCACTGTCCGACACGGAAGCGGTGCTCGGCATCATCAACCTGTTTGCGACCGCCGCCATCGGTGTTTCCTGGAACATCCGCGAGACGTTTTTCGGCGCAGGCGAATCCGCCGATACGACCATCCAGACACTCGGTGCGTACATCAGTTATGTCCGCATGGGTGACAGACGGGACGGGCACGATGTGCTCATCGGAGAGGGAACGCTTCCCGTGGAGCTGTTCGTCAACGCGCTCCGCTCGCTCAACTACGACGGCTTTGTCGCGGTGGAATGGAACGACGACATCACCGACCCCGACATTGTCCTGACGCATTTCGCAAACTATCTGCCACGCTTTGACAAACGGAACACCCATGACAAGCCCGTCTACTACAACCGCACGAAAACCGGCACGCATCCGTGGAAGAAGTACGACGTCATCGACCTGACCTTTTCCGAGGTGCTGGACGAGATGGCGGAACGCTACCCCGATCAGTACGCATTCAAATACACCACGCTTGACTACACCCGTACCTATGCGCAGTTCCGCGACGATGTGGACGAAATGGCGGCATCGCTGATCTCGCTCGGTGTCGGCGCGGGACATCATGTCGCCATCTGGGCAACGAACGTCCCCGCATGGTTCATCACGTTCTGGGCAACGGTCAAGATCGGCGCAGTGCTCGTCACAGTCAATACCGCGTACAAGATTCACGAGACCGAATATCTGCTCCGCCAGTCCGACACGCACACGCTCGTCATGATCGAGGACTGCAAGGATTCCAATTACAAGGAGATCATGGAAGAATTGTGTCCGGAGCTGGAAGACCATACACACGGAACACCTCTTTACGCAAAGAAGCTGCCGTTCTTGCGCAATATCATCACCGTCGGCTTCCGCATGAAGGGGTGTCTTACCTGGGACGAAATGCTTGCGCGTGCGCCGATGGTGCCGCGTGAGGAGGTGCGCCGACGTGCCGCCGCTGTCCGTCCGGACGATGTCTGCAATATGCAGTATACCTCCGGCACGACCGGGTTCCCGAAGGGCGTCATGCTGACCCACACGAACATCATCAACAACGGCAAGTGCATCGGCGACCGCATGGATATTTCCACCGCAGACCGCATGATGATCCAGGTGCCGATGTTCCACTGCTTCGGCATGGTGCTTTCGATGACGAACCTGATGACCCACGGCGGTACGCTCTGCCCGATGCCGTATTTTTCGCCGAAATCGTCCCTTGCCTGCATCAACGATGAAAAGATCACCTGCTTCAACGGCGTTCCGACGATGTTCATCGCCATGTTCAACCACGAAAACTTCGCAAAGACTGACTTCTCCCACATCCGCACCGGTATCATGGCAGGTGCGAACTGTCCGCCGGATCTGATGCGCCGTGCGGCGGCGGAAATGCACATGACAGAAATTTTATCTGTCTACGGTCAGACCGAAGCATCCCCCGGATGCACGATGGGCGAGGTCAACGAAGATCTTGACCACCGCGTGGAAACGGTCGGCTCGGCATTCCCTGGCGTGGAGTGCAGAATCATCGACCCCGAAACGGGCGAAGAGCTGCCGGACGGCCAGAACGGCGAGTTTGTCGCGCGCGGCTTCAACATCATGAAAGGGTATTACAAGATGCCGCAGGCGACCGCGCAGACCATCGACGAGGACGGCTGGCTCCATTCCGGCGACATCTGCTGCCGCACCCCGGACGGCTATTACAAGGTTACGGGACGGTTAAAGGACATGATCATCCGCGGCGGCGAGAACCTGTATCCGCGCGAGATCGAGGAGTTTTATCTCACGCACGAGAAAGTCCGCGACGTGCAGGTCGTCGGTGTTCCAGATGAACGGTACGGCGAGGAAGCCTGCGCATGGATCATCCTCAAAAAAGGCGTGGAATCCGACGAGGGTGAGATGCGGGAATACGGAAATGCGCATATGGCAAAACACAAGGTGCCGCGCTATTTCATGTTCGTAAAAGAGTTCCCGATGAACGCGGCGGGAAAAATTCTCAAATACAAAATGAAAGAGACTTCCGCAGAACTCCTTGGACTGAAAAAATAAGTCATATGACTTTAACACGATAAAAAAATGAAGAATTTTTGGAAAAAATTGAGATTTTTTCCGGAACCTCTTGACAACACACGGGAAATGTGCTATAATATTTCCAAACAAAAGAAAATGGCTGTGACGAAGACGGACACTTCAATGTGTGCTTTCCCAGAAAGCCGGGGATGATGGAAACCCGGTAAGTGCAGGAAGACAGTCCCATCACTTCCGAGCCGGAGATCCCAAAGGACAGCGCATTATGTAGTTTGCGTGTCCGAGTAGGCGTCTTCCGTGATTGCTGCGTAAAAGCATAAGGCGTGTCAGCGTCTGAGAGCGGCACAAGGGTTTCTTTCCGAAGAAACCGGTGCAATTTGAGTGGTACCGCGGGTATGATTTTATCAGACTCGTCTCAAAGCAAACACTTTGGGATGGGTCTGTTTTTCTTTTGGATCCCATAATAAAACAAAGGAGAAAAATGATGAACACGAATACTTCAATGGTGCAGCTGTCCGAGATCGCATCGCGTATCAAGGAGCTGCGGGAAATCATGGGATGGTCGGAAGCCGAGACGGCGGAAAAGACCGAGGTCACGGAAGAAAGCTACCGTGCCTACGAGAGCGGTGCGGCGGATATTCCGTTCACGTTCATCCACAAATGTTCGCTTGCATTCGGCGTGGAGATGACGGAGCTTCTGGAGGGCCGCAGTGCCAATCTGTCAAGCTACACCGTCACACGGCGCGGCAAGGGTCAGGAGACCGCAAAGGAAGACGGCATCGACATCAAACATCTGGCACCGAAATTCCGCGATGCCATCGCACAGCCGTACCACGTCAGATACGAATATTCCGCATCCCAGCAGAACAAGCCCATTCACCTCACCACGCACTCCGGTCAGGAATTTGACCTGATTCTGGAGGGCAAGCTGAAGGTTCAGGTCGGTGAGCACACCGAGATCCTGGAAGAGGGCGACTCCATTTATTACGACTCCTCCACACCGCACGGTATGATCGCCGTGGACGGCCGCGACTGCGTGTTCCTGGCTGTTGTCCTGCCGGGCGAGAAGACCAGGGAAGAGACCGTCCGCAAGACCATTTCCGCCGCAAAGAAATCCGACAAGCTGTTCGTTGAGGAATTCATCAAGACGACCGAGGACGAAAACGGTCATCTGAAAGACATCGAATTCCAGAACACCGAACGCTTCAACTTCGGCTTCGACATCGTGGACAAGATCGCCGATTCCTATCCGGACAAGCTGGCGATGATCCACGTCGACAACAAGGAAGTCGAACGCCGCTTTACGTTCAAGGATGTCAAGCGCGCCTCCAACCAGTGCGCAAACTATTTCGCATCGCTCGGCATCAAGCGCGGCGACCGCGTTATGCTCGTCCTCAAGCGCCATTACGCATTCTGGTTTGCGATGGTCGCTCTGCACAAGCTCGGTGCCGTTGCCATTCCCGCAACGAACCAGTTGAAGGAGCACGACTTCGTTTACCGCTACAATGCGGCAGGCGTGACTGCCATTCTGTGTACCGGTGACGGCGATACCGCGGAGATCGCGGCACGGGCAGCTGTGGAATGTCCGCAGGTCAAAACGAAAATTCTCGTCAGCCACGACCGCACACTGGACGGATGGCACGATTTCTACAACGAATACACCCGTTACACCGGCAAGTTCGAGCGTCCCGAGGACTGCTCCGCCGGCAGCGACATGGCGCTGATGTTCTTCACCTCCGGTACGACCGGCAACCCGAAGATGGCGGCGCACGCGCACACTTATGCACTCGGTCATTTCGTCACGGCGAAATACTGGCACTGCTGTGAGCGCGACGGTCTGCATCTGACCATTTCCGACACCGGCTGGGGTAAATCCCTCTGGGGCAAGCTCTACGGTCAGTGGGAAAGTGAGGGCGCGATCTTCGTCTACGACTTTGACCGTTTCGATGCCGCGAAGATCATGCCGATGTTCGCAAAGTACGGGATCACCACGTTCTGTGCACCGCCCACGATGCTCCGTATGCTCATCAAGGAAGACCTGTCCAAGTACGACCTTTCTTCCATCCATCATATGACGACCGCCGGCGAAGCACTCAACCCCGAGGTCTTCAACCAGTTCAAGGCGGCAACGGGTCTGGAAATCATGGAGGGCTTTGGTCAGACCGAAACCACGCTCATCATCGGCAACCTGGAAGGCACCACGCCGAAGCTCGGTTCGATGGGTCTTGCCAATCCCCAGTACGATGTCGATATTGTTGACCCGGACGGCAATTCCGTCGCACCCGGTGAGACCGGTGAAATCGTCATCCGCACCGACAAGGCGGTTCCCGCGGGTCTGTTCTTAGAATATTATCAGAATGAAGAACGCACCAAAGAAGCATGGCATGACGGTATGTACCATACCGGCGACACCGCTTGGAAGGACGAAGATGGCTACTTCTTCTACGTCTCCCGTATCGACGACGTCATCAAGTCCTCCGGCTACCGCATCGGTCCGTTTGAAATCGAATCCGTCATCATGGAGCTGCCCTACGTTCTCGAATGCGGCGTTTCCGCCGTACCGGATGAGGTCCGCGGACAGGTCGTCAAGGCGAGCATCGTTCTGACCAAGGGTACCGTCGGCACGGACGAGCTGAAAAAGGAAATTCAGGACTATGTCAAGTCCCACACCGCGCCTTACAAGTATCCGCGTGTCATCGTCTTCCGCGACGAGCTGCCGAAGACCATTTCTGGTAAGATTCAGAGAAATAAGCTGTAAAAATTTTGGAAAACCCATTGACAAATCCCAGCAAAATATGATATAATATTACCAAATAAAAGCGTTGACGGGGAGGATCCCGGAATCGCTACCGCCACAGAGAACGCGGGAGAAATACCATGTATTTCTGCTGGAACCCGCCGCGGAGCGCCCGGTGTCAGTAGCCCCCGAGCTGATGGGAAGAACGGTAAACTGTTATCTAGTAGACCCCATCCGTGACTGCTGCGTTAAAGCATACGGCTTGTATGAGCCGGAAAAAGAGTGGCACCCCGTTTTTTGCGTTACAGAAACCCAGTTTTTTACTGCGTAGAAAACCGTGCAATTTGAGTGGTACCGCGGGATATTTCCGCCGCAATACGGCGCATGATAGCCCGTCTCAAAGAAATCATATCTTTGGGGCGGGCTTCTCTGTTTTTTTACAAAAAATCACCGCCTGCTCCCGCAACAGAAAGGAAAACATACCCATGCAGATGCAGACCGCAACAGGACTCGAATTCAGAATCCGCGAAATGGCGCAGAGAATCCACACCCTGCGTGAGATCGTCGGCCTGACACAGACGGAAATGGCACAGAAGACCGGTGTCACAGAGGGAGAATACGCCGCGTGTGAAGCGGGACTTTCCGACCTCAACTTCGCGTTCCTCTACCGCTGTGCGCTGGCGCTGAACGTCGACGTCACCGATATTATCGAGGGTACCAGCCCCCGTCTTGCCGGCTACACCGTCACCCGCCGCGGCGAGGGACAGGAAATCCAGAAAGCGCACGGCATGACCTACTTCAATCTGGCATCCGCGTTCATGAACCGCATTGCGGAGCCGCTGTATGTCGTCTCCGATTACGATGAAGCGGCACAGGATGCGGACATTGAGCTGACCACCCACGAGGGTCAGGAATGCGACATCGTCGTCAAAGGCGCACTTAAAGTGCAGGTCGGCGACCATTTTGAGATTCTCCATGAGGGCGACTCCATTTATTACGACTCATCCACCCCGCACGGCATGATCGCCGTGGAAGGCGCGGACTGTATTTTTTATGCCATCGTGCTCAATCCCGGAAGCGAACCGGTTTCCGGCTTTGCACACGGTACGGCGACCCGCTCTGTGTCCAAGAGTCAGGCAAAGAAAAAGGAACCCGACACCCGTCACCGCGTCTGGGAGGATTATATTACCCCGACCGAGAACGAAAACGGCACCATTACCGCCATTTCGTTCAAAAACGAGGACACATTCAATTTCGCATTCGACGTCATTGACCGCATCGGCCGCGAACAGCCGGACAAGACCGCGATGGTCCATATTTCCGAGGACAAGACCGAGCGCACGTTCACGTTTGCTGACATGAAGCGCGCCTCCTCCCAGACAGCGAATTATTTCAAGTCGCTGGGCATCAAAAAGGGCGACCGCGTCATGCTCATCCTCAAACGGCATTACCAGTTCTGGTTCTGTATGCTGGCACTGCACAAGCTCGGTGCGATCGCGATTCCTGCGACGAATCAGTTAAAGGAGCACGACATCACCTACCGCTGCAATAAGGCGGGCGTGAAGATGATCGTTGCGACCCCCGATGACCGTGTGCCGGATGAGATCGAGCTGGCTCTGCCGCACTGTCCGACCGTGGAGCACAAGCTCATTGTCAACGGACACAGAGACGGCTGGAGAACGTTCGACGACGAATACGGTTTGTACACCGGCAAGCTGGAACGCGATGAAAACACGCCGTGCGGCGATGACCTGATGCTGATGTACTTTACCTCCGGCACGACCGGCAACCCGAAGATTGCCATGCACAATTACAAGTATCCGCTCGGACACTTCATCACGGCGAAATACTGGCACTGCGTAAATCCCGACGGTCTGCATCTGACCATTTCCGACACCGGCTGGGCAAAGGCCGCGTGGGGTAAGATTTACGGTCAGTGGCTGTGCGAGGCGGGACTGTTCGTCTACGACTTCGACCGGTTCGATGCAAACGACATCATGCCGATGTTCGCAAAATATCATATCACCACGTTCTGTGCACCGCCCACGATGCTCCGCATGATGATCAAGCAGGATCTTTCCGGCTTTGACTTGTCTTCCATTGAACATATGACGACAGCCGGGGAAGCATTGAATCCGGAGGTCTTCCGCCAGTTCGAGGCGGCGACCGGACTGCAGATCATGGAGGGCTTCGGTCAGACGGAGACCACTGTCGCGCTTGCCAACATGGTCGGCACCGCACCGAAGGTCGGTTCCATGGGCAAACCTGTGCCGCTGTACGACATTCAGCTTCTGGACAGCGATGACAAACCCGTTGCCGTCGGTGAGGTCGGCGAGATCTGCATCAACGTCAAAGACGGTGGCCCGTGCGGACTGTTCCGCGGATATTACGAAGACAAGGAAAAGACCGAGGAGGTCTGGCACGACGGCTTCTATCATACCGGCGACACCGCATGGCGCGACGAAGACGGCTACTTCTGGTATGTCGGTCGTGTGGACGATGTCATCAAGTCCTCCGGCTACCGCATCGGCCCGTTTGAAATCGAAAATGTCATTATGGAACTGCCGTATGTCCTGGAATGCGGCGTATCGGCAGAACCCGACGAAGTCCGCGGTCAGGTCGTCAAGGCAAGCATCGTGCTTGTCAAAGGAACCGAGGGCACAGATGCCCTGAAAAAGGAGATCCAGGAATATGTCAAGGCGCGCACCGCACCGTACAAATATCCGCGTGTGGTCGTCTTCCGCGACGAGCTGCCGAAGACCGTTTCCGGTAAGATCCAGAGAAACAAGCTGTAAGAATACGGTTATTATAATTAAAAAGATGATTTCAGGAGGAAACGGTATGGCCGAGGAACAGAAGATCCGACTGACGCTGGAGGGCGATGCGCCCGACGGGCAGGAACTGCTGCCGGTATCCGCGGATGCGGACATTGTACCACAAAATGGGCAGGCACAGAATGGGCAGGCACAACAGGAGATCGTTCTGTCGCCCGAGGAGCAGGAAATGGTGGATGCCTTTTCCGCGCGCATTGATCTGCGGGATTCTGCTGTGGTTCTGCAGTACGGTGCCGCCTGTCAGAAGAAGATCGCCGCGTTTTCCGACAGTGCGCTCGAGGGGATCCGGACAAAGGATCTCGGGGAAACGGGGGAGATGATCACCTCCCTTGTGACGGAGCTGCGGGATTTTTCCGCGGACGAGGAACGGGGCGGTATTTTCGGACTGTTCCGCCGGGCAAACGGCCGCCTTGTTCGAATGAAAGCAAAATATGAGGATGCACAGGTCAGCATCGACCGCATTGTCGGGGAACTTGAGGGACACCAGAACCGGCTTCTCGAGGACATCGTCATGCTGGACAAGCTGTATGAAGCCAATCTCGGCTACTTCCGCGAGCTGACGATGTACATCATGGCCGGACGGAAGAAATTGGAGCAGGAGCGTGCAACGACACTTGCAGAGCTTCGTGCGAAAGCCGCACAGTCCGCACAGGCACACGATGCGCAGACAGCAAACGATTTTGCCGCGATGTGCGATCGGTTTGAAAAGAAACTGCACGATCTGGAGCTGACCCGGACGATCAGTCTGCAGATGGCACCGCAGATCCGTTTGATCCAGAACAATCACGCGATGCTGTCGGAGAAGATCCAGTCAACGGTCAGCAACACCATTCCTCTCTGGAAGAATCAGATGGTGCTGGCGCTGGGCATGGCGCATTCCGCACAGGCAATGGAAGCACAGCGCGCGGTCTCCGATCTGACAAACGAGCTCCTGCGCAGAAATGCAGATGCCCTCAAGCAGGGAACGACCGAGATCGCACAGGAGAGTGAACGCTCGATTGTCGATCTGGAAACCATCCAATACACCAATGAACAGCTCATCAGCACGCTGGACGAAGTCCTCCGGATCCAGGAGGAAGGCCGGCAGAAGCGGAAAGAAGCGGAATCGGAGCTGCTCCGCATGGAGGGTGAACTCAAAAACAAGCTGCTGGAATTCCGCGGCAGAAGCTGATGCTGTGTATATTTTGAGGAGTAACGCATGAAAAATCAGAAATCCGGTACTGTCAGTATTCTTGTCGTCATCGTCGTGTTCCTGCTTCTGAAAAAATTTGGGCCGGCACTGCTGGGACTCATCCGACTCAGTCTCATCCTGTTCATCGTACTTGTGGTTGCTGCGGTCGTACTGATCATCTTTTTTGCCGTGCGCGGCACTCAAAAGACGGAACGTGCAGGCTCCCGTAAGACCGCATCGGACGGAGATGGGGAACAGACGGACAACGCAAATGCAGGTGATACCGCGGCGGAAAATTCCGCGGCAGAGGATACCGGAGCGGAAGCACTGCCGCCGCTTGACGACAGTCAGCGGGAGATCCTTGCAGGTGCGCGGGAAGTACTGAAAGCACTCCGCCGTCATACCGTGCGCATCCGCCACACGGAGATCCGCGGGGTCTGTGAGCAGATCTGCGAAAGAGCGGAGATGATTCTCCGTGCGCTGCGAAAGAAACCGCAGGCGATCCCCAAGCTCAGACAATTTCTCAATTACTACCTGCCGACGATCGAAAAGATCCTTGCGAAATATGTCCGACTCGAGGAGAGCGGCACGCCCGGGGATGACATAACGGAGAGCACTCGGCTTCATCTGGAGGACATTCGTCTTGCGCTGGAAAATCAGCACAAAGCGATCTTTGCGGACGACCGGCTCGACCTTTCCGTTGAAATGGAAGCACTGAGACTTGCCTGTCTGCGCGACGGTCTGCTCACAGAAGAAGATTTCGCCGCGATACCGCGCGAAACCGAAAAACAAAATCTGACAATTTGAAATTCAAAGATAAATCAACAGAAATCATTATGGAGGATACGATCATGAAATACGAAATTACCATTACCAAAACCACCGAGCCGAAAGCAAAGCCCACCGATGAATCCAAGCTTGGCTTCGGTAAGATCTTCACCGACCATATGTTCATCATGGACTACAATACCGAGGAAGGCTGGCACGATGCCCGCATCGTTCCGTTCGGCCCGATGCCCATTCATCCCGCTTCCACCGTTCTGCACTACGGCGCGGAGATCTTCGAGGGTATGAAGGCATACCGCACCCAGAACGGCGACATCGCGCTGTTCCGTCCGACCGAAAACATCCGCCGTCTGAACAATTCCGCCGAGCGTCTCTGCCTGCCGCAGCTGGACGAGGAGGGATGCCTTGACATTCTGAAGACGGTGGTCGAGCTGGAAAAGGACTGGGTGCCGCATGAAGACGGAACCTCTCTCTACATCCGTCCGTATATGTTTGGCAACGACCCGCATCTGGGCGTTCACGCCGTTCACAATGCGACGTTCGTCGTCATCTGCTCTCCCGTCGGCGCATATTATGCCGAGGGCATCAAGCCGGTCAAGATCGCCATCGAATCCGAAGACGTCCGTGCCGTTCGCGGCGGTACCGGCTACGCAAAGTGCGGCGGCAACTACGCGGCATCCCTGCGTGCGGGCAAGAAAGCGGAAGAAAAGGGCTACACCCAGGTTCTGTGGCTGGACGGTGTTGACAGAAAGTACATCGAGGAAGTCGGTTCTATGAACGTCATGTTCAAAATCGCAGGCAAGATCATCACGCCCGCGCTGACTGGCTCCGTTCTGCCCGGCATCACGAGAAAGTCCTGCGTTGAGCTGCTCCGCGCATGGGGTTATGAGGTCGAGGAGCGTCTGTTCTCCATCGACGAGCTGATGGAAGCTGCCGAAAACGGTACGCTGGAAGAAGCATGGGGCACGGGTACCGCCGCTGTCGTTTCTCCCATCGGTCATCTCGCATACAAGGACAAGACCTACACCGTCTCCAACGACGAGATCGGCGCACTGACCCAGAAGCTCTACGATGAGCTGACCGGCATCCAGTGGGGCAAGGTCGAGGACACCCACGGCTGGTGTGAGGTTGTTTGCCGGGGATAAGATGATGTTCCATCATCTTGATTCTGAAAGGATAAAACCATGAACTACACCCCCAGACGTGTGTCCGTTTTCTGCGGTCACTACGGCTCCGGCAAGACCAACATTGCGGTCAACTACGCGCTGTGGCTGAAATCGTCCGGTATTCCCGTGCGGATCGCCGACCTTGACATTGTCAATCCGTATTTCCGCACCAAGGACTCCCAGGATGCCCTTGCGGCGGCGGGAATTCCCCTCATTTCGCCGGAATACGCAAACTCCAACGTGGACCTGCCTGCCCTGCCGCAGGAGCTGTACGGGCTTGTACAGCGGCGGGAAGAATATGCCGTGATGGACGTCGGCGGCGATGACCGCGGCGCCTATGCGCTGGGCCGTTATGCGCCGTACATCCGGGAGGAGGGCAATTTCGACGTGTTCTGTGTCGTCAACTTCTACCGTCCGCTCACGCAGACGGCGGAGGAGGTCATGACGGTCATGAAAGAGATCGAGTGTGCCGGACACCTGCCGTTCACGGCGATCGTCAACAATTCCAATATCGGAAACGACACCACCCCCGACGACATCCGCGCGACGTTTGCGGAATGCGAAAAGCTGTCACGGCTTACGGGTCTGCCCGTGGCATTCACGACGGTACGGGAGGATCTGCTCCCCGCAATGGGTGCGCCGACGGCGGAAACGGGTGCGTATCTGCCGCTGACATTGCAGAAAAAATATTTTGATATTACAACATAACTGAATTAAGGAAAGGAATAAGAACATGGCAAAGGTCACGTTTCTGTCGGATCTGTGCAAAGGCTGCGGTCTCTGCGTCGATGCCTGTCCGAAAAAGATTCTCGTCCTGGCAAAGGACAAAATCAACGCAAAGGGTCATTCCCCCGCGGAAATGACGGATCAGTCCAAGTGCATCGGCTGTGCGTTCTGCGCAACGATGTGTCCCGACTGCGTCATTACGGTTGAAAAATAAGCTTGACAGAAGGAGAAAACATAACATGGCAGAGAAAGTTCTTATGAAAGGCAACGAAGCGATTGCCGAAGCTGCGATCAAAGCGGGCTGCCGTCATTATTTCGGCTACCCCATCACACCGCAGACGGAAATCGCCGCGTATATGGCAAAGCGTATGCCGAAGATCGGCGGTACGTTCTTACAGGCAGAAAGCGAAATCGCCGCCATCAATATGGTTTACGGTGTCGCATCCGCGGGATTCCGCGTCATGACCTCGTCCTCCTCCCCCGGTGTTTCCTTAAAACAGGAGGGTATTTCCTATATCGCAGGCTCCGACCTGCCCGCACTCATCGTCAACGTCCAGCGCGGCGGTCCTGGTCTGGGCGGTATTCAGCCGTCGCAGTCCGACTATTTCCAGGCAACCAAGGGCGGCGGTCACGGTGACTATCACCTGATCGTTTTAGCACCCGCATCCGTGCAGGAAATGGCAGACCTGACCGTCAAGGCGTTTGACTTGGCCGACAAATACCGCTGTCCGGCAATGCTCCTGGCCGATGGTACGATGGGACAGATGATGGAGCCGGTCGTGCTTCCCGAAGTCGATACCGCGCCCGTTGAGAAGCCGTGGGCTGTCACCGGTACGAAGAATGCCCGTCCGCACAACATCATCAACTCCCTGTATCTGAAACCCGACCAGCTGGAAAAGACCAACTTCGAGCGGTATGAAAAGTACAGACAGATCGAAGAAAACGAAGTCATGTACGAGTCCTTTATGATGGAGGATGCGGAATACTGCGTCGTTGCGTTCGGCATCACTGCACGTATTTCCAAGAACGCCGTCATCGCCGCGCGCAAGAAGGGCATCAAGGTCGGTATGATCCGTCCCATCACGCTGTGGCCGTTCCCCACGGATGCCATTGCAAAGGCGGCGGAGCAGGTCAAGGGATTCCTTTCTGTCGAGCTTTCGATGGGTCAGATGATCGAGGATGTCAGACTGGCATCCGGATGCCGCCGTCCCGTACTCCTGTGCAACCGCACCGGCGGTATGATCGTATCGCCCGAGGAAGTTCTTGCAAAAATCGACGAGCTTGTCGCTCTGTAATACAGCCGGGAGGAGAAAACTACAATGATCGTATTTGAAAAACCGAAAGCACTCACCGATGTGCCGCTGCATTACTGTCCCGGCTGCACACACGGTATCATTCATCGTCTGGTCGCGGAAGCCATCGACGAGCTGGACATTCTGGGCAGAACCGTCGGTGTCGCACCGGTCGGATGTTCCGTCATGTCCTACGACTATTTCGCCTGCGATATGGTGGAAGCAGCACACGGCCGCGCACCGGCTGTCGCAACGGGTCTGAAGCGTGCAATGCCCGACAATATCATCTTCACCTACCAGGGTGACGGCGACCTTGCCTCCATTGGTATGGCGGAGACCGTGCATTCCGCAACGAGAAACGAAAACATCACCGTCATTTTCGTCAACAATGCCATTTACGGTATGACCGGGGGTCAGATGGCACCGACCTCCCTGCCGGGTCAAGTCACGCAGACCTCTCCTTATGGCCGTGACATTGCGACTGCGGGTTATCCCATCCGTGTATCCGAGATGCTGTCTACGCTGGACGGCCCCGCATATATCGAACGTGTCGCTGTCAACAATGTCAAGAATGTCAAGAACGCAAAGAAAGCGATTCTCAAAGCGTTCCGCAATCAGGTCGAGGGCAAGGGCTTCTCGCTTATCGAGGTCGTGTCCACCTGCCCGACCAACTGGGGCATGACACCGGCAAAGGCACTGGAATGGGTCGAGAACAACATGATCCCGTATTATCCGCTCGGCGTTTACCGCGACAAGTATGCGGATGCAAAGGAGGGCTGATACGATGCTGACACAGATTCTGATTGCAGGCTTCGGCGGACAGGGCGTTCTGTTCGCAGGCAAATTCCTGGCATACAAGGGACTCTTTGAAAACAAGGAAGTCTCCTGGCTTCCGTCCTACGGCCCCGAAATGCGCGGCGGTACCGCAAACTGTTCCGTCATTCTTTCCGACGATCCGGTCGGTTCTCCCATCGTTTCCGCACCCGATGTGCTCATTGCCATGAACCTGCCGTCCCTTGACAAGTATGAGGATGCGTGTGTTCCCGGTGCGAAGCTGTTCATCGACGAAACGCTCATCGCGCGTAAGATCGCGCGCACCGACGTGGATGCCTACTACATTCCCGCCACCAAGATGGCAAAGGATGCCGGCATTCCCACGCTTGCCAACATGATCATGGTCGGCAAGATGATCCGCGAGACGGGCACTGTCTCCTTTGAGGGCATGGAAGATGCGCTGAAGAAGGTCGTTTCCGCAAAGCACGCGGATCTTTTGGAAGTCAACCTGAAAGCCATCCGCGCAGGTTACGACTACGAGGGCTGATTCCCGGCATATATCCAAACAACAACAGCTGAAAACAGGCAGTTTTCCGGAAAACGGTGACTGCTTGTTTTTTACAACATCATAAAACCGAGGAGGAACCACGCAAAATGAAGCATTTGACCAAATACGCACTGACCGCGCTGATCCTGACAGCGGTTGTCTGCTCCTGCGGCGACAGTACCGGTGAGGGGACGCAGAATACGGGTGCCGTCACGGACAACACGACGGGAACCGTCACAGAAACGTCGGCGGACGAATACGGATATCCGGAGCTGGACTGCGGCGGGGAAGCACTGCGCATTCTGAATGCATCCAACACATGGGGAACCTATTACAATCTCGACTTTGAAGCAACGACCGGTGAAAGTCTGGACGATATTATTTACGAGCGCAACCGCGGGATTGAGGAACGGTTCAATACGGAACTTTCCGTGACGGAATACGATATTGACGAAGTAACGACCCATTTCACGACCGTCATTATGTCCGGCGAAGACCTGTATGATGTGACATATCTCCGCGCCGACACGATGCCGACACCGCTGACGGAGGGAATGTTTTATAATCTGAATGAGTATGACGGTTTCAGTTTTGACGAACCTTGGTGGGATTCCACCGTCGTTGACGGCGGTGTCATCGGTGATGACGGAGCACTGTTTTTTGCATCCAACTATTTCTCTCTGTTCAGCTTCGATACGACTGTCTGCGTATATTTCAATGAAGCGATGTATTCCAAACTGGATATCGAATATCCGTATCAGCTCGTCCGTGAGGGAAAATGGACGCTTGATAAGTTCTATGAATATGCCAGAATGGGTGCCAACACCAACGGCGATTCGTCCTTTGACTGGTCGGAAAACGGCAATGCGACATACGGCGTGACGACCTGGTCCAACGGTGTTCACGCACTTCTGGGCGGCGCGGAAGCGTATTATCTCTGGATGGAAAACGGCGAACCGGTGGTCAAGGTGACGGACGAGCATTATTCCGACGTTGCAGCGTCGCTTGTGGACAATCTGCTCTCCGTTGACGGTGTTTTTGCGATGTTCAATGTCAATGACAACACCCGTCCCGACCATTATGAAGTCATGTTCCGCAACGGCCGCACAATGATGACCGTCGCACAGATCAAAACGTCCGCACGTTTCCGCGACATGGAAGACAGTTTCGGTATTCTTCCGCTTCCCAAGTACGACGAAGCACAGAAAAATTATTCCTGCTACATTTCCTCCACACAGCTTCTGATGGGAATGCCGATCACCTCTGTGACACCGGACAGAACCGCTGTGCTCATGGATGCACTGGCATATGAATCCTACCGCGATGTCCTGCCCGTGTACTATGAGGTCAAGGTTTCGCAGAAGGGTCTGCGCAACGATGATTCCATTGAAATGCTGGACATCATCCGCGGAAGCCGGTACACGAATTTCGGTGAAGTTTTCGGCTGGACGAATTCTTTGCAGTCGTCCATTTATAACAAACTCATCGCGGGCAGTGCCGATATTGCATCTGTCATCGCATCCGGCATCAAAACCGTGGAAACGAACATTGAAAAGACAATGGATCTCGTCAATGGCTGAAAAACATTTCCAATAAAAAAGATCAGGCGGCACTTTTTACGGTGTCCGCCTGTTTTGCTTTGGTTATTTCAGGTCCCGGACAAGCACGATGTGTGTGTCGATTTGCTCCGGATGTTCTTCCCGGACATCAAATACCCGGCACCCGAAAGTTTCGGGATTGTGGGATGCGTGATAGCTGAAAAATCCGTCATAGCCGAGCTTGATGCCGCAGTATTCTGCCGCGAAATTATTTTCGTGGTCGTGACCGCAGAAAATGGCTTTCACGTCTCCGCGCTGGATGCAGGCGGAAACGAGTCCGTTGTTCAGAATCCCCGATGCGACCTGTTCCATCTGCACACCGGACAGCCGGCAATCACTGCGGTGGAGTGTCACAAGCGCGTGTTCCGGGGTGGGGATGTGCATATAGAGCAGGGCGGGGACTTTGTGTCCACAGTGTTCTTCGAGCATCTGCGAGGTCTGCCAGTACCAGAAAATTTGGTTCATGCGCGGACCGTCATAATCGCCGTCAGCGGCGGGGGACTGGTGGAAAAAGCGGAGTGTTTCATCAAGTCCGTATTCTTTTTTGAACTCCGGCATACTGTGATGGGAGTCCATGCCCCAGATACCGAAGCGGATATCCGCGCCTGTGCTGTCGCAGACCGGCAGGAAATAGTTGCCCGTTCCGTCGATGTCGTCGTCGCCTGCTTTGGAAACACAGTGCGCAAAGGATTCGTAAATGGGCTGCTGAACGTCATTGGGGACACCATAGTTGTCGTCATGATTGCCGTAGACGTGCGCCCACGGAATTCCGCGCCGCTCCATCGGTGCCGTGACGGCGGTGATGACCATGCGTACATCGTCAGTTGTCTCCGCGTGGATATAGCCGGGGCCGCAGATGTCGCCGCCGAGCAGGACGAGGTCGGGTCTGACGGCTTCGATCATGCGGTCGAGGGTGTTCTGCGTTTCGACCGCCGCAAAGCCGATGCCGCCGTGAATATCGGAGATCATCATGATGCGGAAGCCGCCGTCTGGACGGAAGCGCAGGGGGATTTTCGTTTCAAGAACGGACTGCAATGTGGATTTCATGTCGGGTACTCCTTTGCTTGTAAAAAAGCCGCCGTACCGCATCGGGGCGGGGAACGGCGGCTGTTAGGATTGGAATCAGGTGGTCGGATTCATGCGCTTCTTCTCAACAACGTACTGTAAGAAGATGATCAGCGCGACAACGGCGATACCGATGATGTCGGTGATGGGTTCCGGGATGATCATGCACAGCCCCGCACCGATGAGCAGAATTCTCTGCCAGATGGGTTCGTGGTGGTGCATGAATCCCTCCATACCGGACGAAATGGCGTAAATGCCGATGATGGACGTGATGAAGATGGAAATGACCTGGAAGACTGATGCTTCATATCCCTCCACGACCAGAAGCATGGACGGGCTGTAAGCGAAGATGTACGGCACGATGAACGCGGTGATCGCCAGCTTCGTTGCCTGGATACCGGTTTGCAGGGGGTTCGATTTTGCGATCGCGGCACCGGCATACGCGGCGAGTGCGACCGGCGGTGTGATGTCCGCGACGATACCGAAATAGAAGACGAACATATGCGCCGCGAGTGTCGGGATGCCCATCTTGATGAGAATGGGCGCGGTGATGGTCGCCATGATGACATAGTTCGCCGTAGTCGGGACACCCATACCGAGGACGATACAGCAGATCATCGTGAGGAACAGCGCAAGCAGCTTGCCTTTCTGTGCAATCGGAACGATGACGGTGATGAGTGTGGAGCCGAGTGTGGTCATTGTGACGACACCGGAAATGATGCCGGCGATGCCGCAGGCGGTGGAGACACCGATGGAGTTGTTCGTACCGCCCTCAAGACCCTCAAGAAGCACTTCGGTGGTCAGGGTCGCATCCTTGACAAAGAACGTGCAGACTGCGGCGGAAACCATTGCAAAGAAGATGGAAACGCCCATGTTCAGCGCAATCACTTTCCACAGAACGACCAGAACCACAAGCGGGATCAGAGGCATGACGGCGGAGAGAATGTCGCGGCCGGATTCCATTTTGCCCTTGACGATGCGGCGGAGAGCCGGTTTGTCGATCAGGGAAACGATGAGCGAGAACAGAATCGCAAAGCACGCGGACATACCTGCGGTGTAGTGATTCATGCAGATGACGAGCACGAAGATGGGGAGCAGCATATAGCCGTTCTGGAGCAGAAGCTTGAAGAAGTTCGGCAGGGATTCCTTGGGAAGACCCCGCAGACCGAGCCGCTTGCCTTCAAAATGCACCATCATGAAGATGCCCGTGAAGTAGAGAATGGCGGGAAGGATCGCCGCGATGACGATGGTGAAGTAGG
>JAFUPC010000037.1 GCA_017481495.1 Clostridia bacterium | reverse complement strand
GTTGACGTTTCCATCACCGGTAACTCCACCAACCCGACCAGATTCCAGCACCCGGTTGCAGGCACCTACAAGAAGTGGGCGCTCGAAAACGGCAAGAAGTACTTCTCCGTAGCATCCGGCGGCGGCACCGGCCGTACCCTCCATCCCGATAACATGGCAGCAGGCCCCGCTTCCTACGGTCTGACCGATACCATGGGTCGTATGCACGGCGATGCGCAGTTCGCAGGTTCTTCCTCCGTCCCCGCACACGTCGAAATGATGGGTCTCATCGGCGCCGGCAACAACCCGATGGTCGGTATGACTGTCGCTTGTGCAGTTGCGATTGAAGAGGCTATGAAGAAGTAAGCGTAAAATAATGGTTTTTGACCATTTTTTAAGACTCTCGAATCTCGGTTCGGGAGTCTTTTTTTACGCTGATCCGTATTTTTGTCCACATAACATCAAAAAGGAGAAAAGTATGAGCCAGAACATTATCATTCGCAAACGGAGATCCGCAAAGCACAGTGCAGCCTATGAATACCGTTTTAAAACGGCATCAATCGGCGGTCAAAGAAAATGGACCAGCATAGGAGGATTGATGGATGAGAACACCGCTCGTATGGAAGGGATCAAAGTGCTTAACGAGTATAACACCTGCGGTCAAGTTGTGGAGCCAACCACGATGAGCTTTGCCGACTTTCCTGATCATTGGATCGTTAATGATTTCGTTGCTTCTCTTACTGAGATTACCGTTATCAATTACCGAAAGAAAATTTCTGTCAGTAAACAGATATAATGGCGGTAATTTATATGGACGGAAGAACAGAGAAAAACGATAACGGACAAAATACAGAAAATGCGGGGTGTTGGTATGATTCTTCCGCCAAATACAAGTCTGATCGGGTTCTTGAAATGGATGAGGAATTGTATCAGGTCCTATCTGCGGAAAAGACGAAGCAGGATCACGCGCGTGCATATTTCGGTGACAGATTTTCTCATTACTACGAAACAGCGCGGCGGGAGATAACGCAAGAGCCAACAGTAAAGGAAATCAAATTTCTCTGTATTCGTGCGGACGGCAGCTATATCACGCCGCGAATCATGCAGTACACATCCCGGATCATTCACAATGATCTCAATATAAGGGATTTTGATTATCACAGTTTGCATCATACTCATGCTGCAGTTCTGCTTGAAAGAGGTGCAACCGCTCAAATATATTCAGCAGCGTCTGGGGCACAAAAAGATCGATATTACCGTCAATGTATATCAGCATCTGACCGATGAATTGCGGCGAATGGGTACAGATGTACTTAATGATATTTTCATGACATAATCACTTATCATCAAAAATATAGTCCCCAAATTGCTGATTAACTGCATATTGATCCAATCCCTCTCCCGGTATATAGGCTTACAGGCGTTTTCATGTGCTTGTACGCCGTACTATTACAGAAAATATCATCAGTATTTTTGAGGGTTCTATTGACAAGCAGGAGCAATTGTACTATAATGTAATTGCCAAATAAATCCAATAATTGTTAAGTATATGTTTTCCTGCGGAACAGTTATACTTTTTGTCATACAACTTTCCGATGAACTTTCTTGTCATGCGATAATGTATTACCTTTTGAATTTTACCGGCATAATGGGTTCATATAATGTCTGCCGAATAAGTTACAATTTTTTAGTAGACATGATATAACTATATACGAAAACACAAAACCGTTCCTTGCCATTTCGGTAAAGAACGGTTCCTTTTTGGGATCACTACAACAGCACTTCCGTTATTTCAGTGCTTTCGGGTGCCATCTTCATTTATGTTGGATTTATACACCAATCAATTTTCAATCGGCATCTTATTAAATTGATTTTGAATCGTCTTTTCTTTTTTCGCAACCATAGAGACGATATCGCGTTTATTGCCCGAGAACATCTGGTTAATGAAACCGTCGCGGATGGTTGCACACAGGACGGTATCGCCGAGGTCAACCACGCGGTTTTCAAAAATCAGATCCAGCATTGCGGCGGATTCTTCGTCGCGGGATGTCTTGGTTTTCAGCGTGATATCATAATACGCCGGAACAACATAATTGGCAGATTCGCAGTTCAGTGCTTCCAGAATGGCACCGGTCATTTCCAGATTGGAATTTGTGACAGGGATGATGTTTGCCCAGTAGTAGGACACGCGGGAATAATAATCGCTCTGTGCTTCATCATATTTCGGATACGGCAGAATACCGAAATCGGTTTCCATATTACGCAGCGAACCGATATGGAAGAACGATACATCCATAAACATAGATCTGCCCTCAGAGAAAATATTGATATTATCGGTGGGAACATCCGCATCAGCATTAAATTTTGAGAACCAGGTTTCGGCATCCCATGTGATGTCGAAGCACTTATTCCAGACATCCACAAAACGCTCGTTGGTCATGTTGATATACGGAATATCGTTTTCATCCTTGAGAATACTCATCTCACCGGCACTGATCCAGAAGTTCGGGATAACCTGTTTGGAATGTGACAGATAGCCCCAGCGATCCGAAATATCCATTACGCCGTCACCGTTGATATCAGAAACAACATCCGTCATCATCGACAGCATGGCATCCATCGTCCATTTACCGTCGTTGACCAGCTGATAGGGATTGTCCAGATCAAAGTCGGCGACCATCTGCTTGTTGAATACCAGCGCATAAGTCAGGTCAAGCACATTGATGTCATAATCACCGATTGCAACATACTGGTTACCGCCGAGTGTCAGGGATTCGTTGAGCTTCTGTGCCCAATACAGCTTTGTCAGATCAATGTTCGGAATCTCCGAAATGCTGTGGGTCAGACCGTCCGCATAGAAAAACATGGCATCGTCACAGCGGAGCGTACCGAGCTCAAAGGCATCGTCTCCCGCCTGAATCAGTGTCCGGACTGGAGCACTTTTATCTTCGGCAATGATTTCGACAATATCGATATCAAACCGTTCCTCGATTTTGCGATTTCGCTTATAAAGCGAGTCATCGTATGTGTCACCGGATTCCTCGGAAACATCAATGTAGCTGTGAACATTTGCATTTTCGATGGTACGGATACGGAACTCGGTACCGCCGAAGGACAGGTCGCCTAAGTCATCCTTGTATAAAAATTCGGTTTCCGCAGCGGTCGTTTCTGCAGTCGAAGCAGCGGTATCTGCTGAAGTTTCAGCAGGGGTGACTGCGGCATCGCCGCAGGAGAGCAGTCCTGTACAGAGCAGGAGCAAAAGGGCAGTTGCAGACAGTTTCATTTTGGATTCCTCCTCGTTTATAAATATGAAATTATTTTTATTCTGAGACAGCAAGCGCAATGAAACGCTCACCCTGATCGTTGACGGCGCAGTAAAAATGGTGATAAATACCGTTGTGGAAAATACACCACGGCTTGTGCGCATGGACGTTTTCCCATGACTCAGTGGGGGAAATCAGCGGCTCACCGTCCCACAGTGTCCAGTTCACAAGGTCGCGCGAGCAGGCAAAGGTATCATACGCACCGGCACCTGCACGGAAGTGGAAATAATGCATGATGTAGATGTCACCCATGCGGACGATCTGCGGGTCACCTGTAATGATGCCTGCGGGATCGTCGGTAATGCGGTCAAGGACAGCGCGATCTCCGTAGCGCTCCCAATGCTCGGCATCATTGGAAACGGCAAGGAAAATGCGTTCCTTGTGGCTGTTGTCCTTGGCGTTGTACGCATTGACGTATTTATAACCCGTGACACCCTCGGTGTCCTCAAAGAGAAAGCTCTTATAAAGCGTTTTTTCCTCATACGGGCGGACATCGCTGTCATACGGGGAAAGAATCGGCGTGGGGAAGCGTTCAAAGCCGTTCGGGTCGGTCGGATCGGTGCTTTTGGCAAGACCCATATACAGGGGATCCGGCTCATACCCGTCGCTGTTGCCCGCAAGATAGGAAATGTAGTAGGAACCGCCGGGTTTGCCGAGGGTATAGGAACCATCAAACCGGATATCCATGAACGCGGCATACCCGGCACACTGGCGGCTGTCCCAGCGGTCAAGGTCATTCCGGCGGAAAATCGGTCCGACATACGACCAGTTGACAAGGTCATCGGAGACGGACAGGTGCGTTTCATAACCGGAAACACGGGTATCCTTGGAAATGGCGATGAAATACATATAGAATCTGCCGTTGTGGAAAAATACCGTCGGACTGTCGGTGTAATCGTTTTCCCACTTGACAACGGCACCGAGTTTTTTCGGTGTGCGGATGCGTTGATAGATCGCCTGCATTTCGTCTTGCGTCACGCGCGGTGCATCGGAGGGCTTGAATGGAATCATCGGCTTATACCTTCATGGGGATCCAGACCTGCATATCGGTCTCGCCGCGGTTTTCCATTGCATAATACGGGATGAAGTGCAGCTTCCGTTCCTCGTATTTCACGGCATCGATTGCAGTGTACAGCTGACCGTTGTCGACTTTGCGGTAACCGTCCGCTGTGATCACGGGCATACCGAAATAGTCGTCCGGTGTCAGCGTGAATGCGGTTTTCGGGTTAATGGAAAGCGTAAAAATGTTGTCCTCGTGGTCAACACCCTCCAGACAGTAGACAACCGGACCGTAAACCAGCGCGGTTCTGCCGGCATTGTCATGCACACCGGGCGCAGAGACGACCAGACGCGGCCGGATATGGAAATCAAGGTCAAGCGCGGAGACGGCATCAAAATAAGCGTAACCGTCACGCATCTCATACGGCGCGGATGCTTCAAATTCACTGCACCAGCCGGGAACGCGGACTGCGATCTTCCGATAACCGTCAAATTCCAGCTTCACCTTGCCACAGGACGGATATGCCGTCGTCTGGCGGATCGTTTTACCCTCATATTCCGTTGTTCCGTTCATGTAGTGATGCACATACAGTGTATCACCGTCTTCGGTGTACAGGAAATCGCCGATGGCATTGATAAACCGGAGAATGTTGGGCGGACAGCAGGAGCAGCCGAAGACCTTGACACGCTGTGTGATCGGATAACGCTCCTTGTCTTTGGTTGCAGGATTCTTATCGTGATCTGCAAGATCGATGGTCAGCGGATTTTCGTAGAAGAATTCATCCCCTGCCATCGAAACGCCGGAGATACTGCCGTTGTACATGGCAAGCTCCGCTGTATCCGCATACCAGCCCATCGGCTTGATCTTCGACATTCTCTGGCAGAACAGAGCGAACGCCAGCGTTGCGCAGGTTTCCGTATATGCAGGCTCGTTCTTTAAGTCATAATCTACGGTGAAGGCTTCTCCGAAATAGGAAGAACCGACACCGCCTGTGATGTACATACGCTTGTTTGCGACATTGCCGAGAATTGCTTCGCAGGCATGGAACAGTGCTTCATCACTGCATTCCAGCGCAAGATCCGCCATGGCGATATACAGATACATCGCGCGCACGGAATGTCCTTCGGCGGTGGTCTGCTCACGGACGGGCAGATGATCCTGTGCGTAATTGGCGGTAGCAAAATGGCAGTAACTGGCGGGGTCAAGGTCATTTGCGCCGCGGTTGTCAACGAAGAACTTGGAAAGCTCAAGATATTTCTGCTTTCCTGTCGCGCGGTACAGCTTGACCAGCGCCAGCTCGATCTCTTCATGACCGGGTGTGACAAAGCCTGCGGACTTTTCCACGGTGAAGACACGGATGACATAATCGACATACCGCTCGACCAGTCCAAGCAGCTTGTCCTTGCCCGTTGCGTGGTGATAGGCAATTGCCGCCTCGATCAGATGACCGAGACAGTACAGCTCATGATGGTCGCGGGTACGGAAGCGGTCGTCCGTTTCATAAATTTTGAAGTAGCAGTTGTAATAGCCGTCCTCCATCTGATTTGCGCACATATCATCGATGATCGCATCGGTTCTGGCTTCCAGCGCTTCGTTCCGTCCGCGTTCCAGAATGTATGCCGCACCCTCGATCCATTTCGCAATGTCGGAATCCCAGAAAAAGTGACAGCGCCAGCCTTCGCGCTCCTGCTGTGCCGCATCGCACTTCAATGCCGCAAACCGTTTGGTTTCCGAAAAACGGTCGTATACCGCATCTACGGTGACATCTTTTGAGATGCGCTGCTTTTCTCCCCAGAATCCGCCATCCAGTCTGGTGTGATAAAAAGGAATTTGCTTCATGTTGATCCTCCTTTGATGGTCATATGGGTCGTTCATTGATTTCAGAATGGTCGTCTTTGCAAAAACGTTGTTTTTTTGTACCGGAAATCTGTTGTTTGTATGGAAGTTTGATGATATACGGCAGTGTTTTTTCATAAAAAAATCATGCCGCGTAAATTGCTTGCGCAACACAAAAATCCGGAAATATACGGGAAAGACTTGCAAAATCAACCGAAATCCTGTATAATATATTATACTCGAAATCCGTTCTTGAAAACAACCGCAAAAACTTGTAAAAAGGAGAAAAAATCCGACATGAAGCAGGAAGACTATCTGCAATATGAGGTAGTGTATGACTACGGTGGAAAATTCACATCGCAGGGAACATGGATCCATCCCGTCGGCAGTTATGAAACCTGGGAAATCATCTATATGATACGGGGATGTGCGTATCTGTATGAGGGTGACCGTCAGCTGACAGCAAATGCCGGTGATGTCGTTTTCTTCCGTCCCGGCGCAGAGCATGGCGGCTTTTCGGAAAGTGAGGAGACGGTATCATTCTTCTGGATCCACGGAAAAGCGGTGTCAGCCGATGCAAATGCGGCACTTGACCGGCTTCCGTTGCATGCGGTCGGCTTACAGCATACGCAGATCCCGCTGTTATGCAAGCAGCTTCTCAATGTATCGTCCACACCGCAGTATCCCGATTCGGTACACAACGCGCTTTTGGGGATCCTTCTGACCGAGTATGCCATTCATACACAGCCGCGTACAGAACAGGAAAGTGCTGAGGATCGATTGGTCAATGACATTTCGGAATATATCCGCATCAATGCTATGCACACTCTGCATACCTCCGATATTGCCGTACATTTCGGTTACAATGAGGATTATCTGACCCGTTTGTTCCGTCGTATGCACGGAGTCGGTCTCAAAGGATACATTGACCGTATGCGGATGGGATATATCCGCACCTTGCTGGTGTCCACCGATCTGCCGCTGAAAAGCATTGCTGCGCAGTCCGGCTTTGACGATTACAAAGCGTTTCTCAAATATTTTTCGTATCACGAGGATATGACACCGACAGAATTGCGGCGGCGTTTTTACCGGATGCATACAAACAACTGGTGAATCAGTCTGATTCAAGTTTCGGTGACAAAGCCAACATGGCTGACTATGATACCATCTTTGGCGGTTTCCCACACCTATATTCATCCGCATTGTGCATTGAACTTAAAATAGAAAAGAGTCGGACACACGATACCGGAATATCACTGGGGATGTGTCCGGCTTTTGCATTGTTCCGATAACCCGAAAATATTGTTCCGTTCCTCTTGCTATTCTTCCGAAAACATGGTATAATGAATTTCAAAGAAATCTGCACTTCCGGAAACTTACATTTCCATAAAAATACAATCGTGTGCAGCTTTTACGAACGGAGGAACCTATCATGCCAAATACCACTGCCACTACCATCGGCCGCAGGGTCTCCCTGCTTTCCACGGGCGGGGATAACCCGCGCAACGGCGAGGGGACGTTTCTGCGCCTTGCCGACAACGCGATCCTGTACGCCTATTCCCGCTACCGCGGAGACGACTGGGGCGACCACGCATTGGCGGACATTGCGGGCATCATCTCGCATGACGAGGGCGAAACATGGTCGGAGCCGGTGATCCTGCTGCGGGCGGATGCGGCGGCGTCGAACTATATGTGTCCGTCGCTTGCGCGGATGCCGGGCGGGGACATCGGGCTTGCTTATCTCCGCAAATACCGGGACGACAGTATTTTGTGTGATAGTGTCTGGGGCGCGGTGCTGGACACCGTGTGCTTTGTCCGCTCGTCCGACGAGGGGAAAACATGGTCTGCCCCCATCGAATGCACACACGGCACGGTCTATGACGTCATCGAAAACGACCGCCTGCTGGTGCTGTCCAC
This sequence comes from Clostridia bacterium, assembly GCA_017481495.1. GTDB lineage: Bacteria > Bacillota > Clostridia > Oscillospirales > CAG-272 > RGIG3925. The sequence continues at coordinate 15,893 of JAFUPC010000037.1, read as the reverse complement.
GGGAAGAATCGTTCTGCCTGTCAACCGCCATTCCACCGTGGACAATTCCACCGTGGATAATTCCACTGTAGAAAACGGCACACTGAAGATCGGCGGCGCCGGGCGGATGTTTCTGCTTGCTTCCGACGATGACGGCAGAACGTGGTTTACGCTCTCGGACGAATACCGCATCACGAACGCGCCGTACTCCGACACGGGATTGCAGGAAACCGTTGTTTTCGAGGAGGAGGGCGGCCGCCTGCGCGCATTTTCCCGCACGGATCAGCTCTGTCAGTACGAATGCTTCTCCACAGACGGTGGAAAAACGTGGACGGAAAACCATCCCATCCCGTTCTTCTCCTCCGCCGTCTCCCCGATGATCGTCCGCCGTGTCAGCGGCATACCCGGTGTGCCCGGCACTCCCGGAAATCCCCAAATCGTCGCCGTGTGGAATCCGACACCGCTTTACACCACGCGCGACCAAGGGAAAATCTGGGGCCGTACCCCGCTGGCACTCGCCATTTCCGACAATGATGGAAAGACGTTCTCCCGGACGTATCTTCTGGAAGACGACCCCGGAAACGGCTATTGTTATCCGTCTGTGTTTGACGGCGGGGAGTATCTGCTTGTCGGGTATTATCATTCCAATGATACAGGGATCGTACTGAATGCGAATGTGATCAAAAAGGTGATGAAGTCGGAGCTCATCTGACGGAATTTCATACAGAAGAATACAAGCGGGGTGCTGTACGCAAGTGCAGCACCCTTATTTTTGAATTATTTACAGCGTTACCCCGCCAAACCTCTGTATCACTGCGCCCGGATTCGCCCTCTGCACCGCTTCACAGATCTCCTCTTTTCGTTCCGCCGCATCAGGGGTACACACAATATCGTGAATCTCATACGGCCCGTAACGGAAATGCCCGACGGCGGCGGCGCGGAGTTCTCCGTCGATGAGAATGTATTGAAGCGGTTCATGGTCGTAGGGAAGCGCATCGTACAGCGGTTTTAATGTGCGTTCGATGTGCGGAATTGCACTGCGGACAAGGAAATCGTTTCTGTGCAGGACGACGATGGAGCACTGTGGGGTTTCCCTATACGTTTTCAGGAACGCCGCATCTTCTTTGAGGAGATAACCGTCTTTGTACCGGGTGAAGATGCCGTCCTCGCAAAGGGATGTGCAGGCGGCGCGTATTTCCTTTTCCGGGAGCCTGTAAAACGCTTTGGCGGCTTCGGGGTACACAAGTACCGTCCGGTACGCAAAACGCCGCAGAACGGCTTTCAGTGCGTCGGAGCGGGATGGGAATGTTTGCGCGCTGTCCGGGAACTCCGGAAATTCCGGGAACTCCGGGAACATCTCGGAAAAGAGATACCACCCGCGGTCCCATTCGCCGTCGTTCTGGTCTTCATAAATGAGAAACGCCTCCTGCAGCCGGTGCAAAGCGGGCGTGATGACCTTGACGAGCAGGCTGGTCTCCTCCTTGATCTGCTGGATCGTCATCGGCCCCTCGCGCGTGAGCAGGTCGAGAATTTCCGTCTGCACCCGTGTCGGACGGTCGAGCGGTTTTCGGTACAAAGCGTAATACAGTCCGAGATCCTCGCGCAGAATCCATCCGATGCCGCCGCCGATGCGCAGTTTGAGAAGCTGTCGGTCCAATTGCCGCTGCCGGTTGTATTCTGTGTCATCAAACGAAGCCCGGTATGAGAGCAGAGGCGGGAAGCCGAAGCCGTGCCAGTATTCGTTCAGTCCCGGCTGGAGGTCGCGGAACAGTTCGTCGTATTCCGCGCCGGAAACGGGGGAAAACAGGTGCTGACGCTCTATGCGCAGGGCAGTGATGCGCGCCGGAGGAATGACCGGTACCGCGTGTGTATCGTTCCACATCCGACAGACACGGATGCGCTCACCGGGCGGGTTGTCGCCGTGCTGTGGGTCGCAGGAATAGTCGGAAAGCAGTGCGCACGGCAGATCGGGGCATTCGCCGCAGTGTGCAAAGCCGCGCGCCTGACAGCAGTGTGCAACCGGGCATTCTCCGTGGAACGGATGCCCCTCCGTTTCGATGCACCCGCCGCAGGCAAAGGGTTCGCGGTATGTGCAGGCTGTGCAGGAAAGACCGCAGCGGGAGTCGGCTGTGATGGGGGTGGAATTTGTTTTTGACATGATGATGGTCTCGCTTTCCGGTGGGGGTGGATTTGGATGATGCGGTCGACATAAGGATGTTGATGCCGATATTGTCTTGCGCATATGCGAACGTTTGCATTACGCAATCAGACGATTTTGTAGGAGCGGCAATTTGCCGCCTGGTGATCTGAAAACCTTGCGCACCATTGAAAGGTTTTGTATCCCGTCCGGAATGTTATTCCGGGAATTTTAACACCTCTACGAAAGGCTTATTGATCCGCGGATGCCCAATGGGCGCCCCTACAGAGAAAAAAATTGGCGCACCTCAATCCTGAAAGGTTACTGCATTCCCATATTCCCACCAATTTTTCTCCGATTATACCACACAAAACATGACAAACCCCTGTCATGTTTCATAAAGTTCTCTGATTTTTTCGATCTCCGCAAGATACATCTCCCGGAATTCCGCCGGTTCTGTGATTCTGACACGCGCACCGAACGACAGAAACCAGCCGAGCGCCTTTTCGTAGGACGAGAATCCCCGCTCCATTTCCAGTTTCCCGTCCGGACGTTCCGCGTAACAGCCGCCGCCGTATTCTTCAATGAGACGGTAGGCGCATTCCCGTTCAAAAACAGCGCGGACGGGAAGATGGTCGGTCATGTTCTGCCCAAGCTCGAGCCGTCCGGGCGGAATTTCGCGCGGTACAAAAGTGTCCCCGGTCGGACGGAGTGCCGTCATGCGGTCGAGCTTGTAAAGCCGAAAATCGTCGCGCGCGGGGCAGAACGCGAACAGATACCACGCCGACCAGCGGTAGACAAGGCGGCAGGGGTGAACGGTCTTGTCATCCTCGCCTTTTTCATAAAAATAGCGGAACGAAACGGTGCGGTGCTCACGCATGGCGCGGCGCAGAAGCGCGATCTGCTCCGACAGCGATTCGTAATGCCAGGCGGCAAGGTCGATGGAAATGGGTTCCGTATCCCCGTCGGACGGTGCAATGCCGAGACGGTCACAGAGCGCGGCGGCGCGGCGGCTGTCTTCTCTTGTCACGCTGTCAAGGGAGGAAATGCCCGCGAGGATCGTGGAAACATCGTCCTCCTCCAATGCCGCCGCATCCAGCGAATATCCCGGCGCAAAGGAAATGCCGCCGCCCGCGCCCTGTGTCGTGACGATGGGAATGCCGGATGCGCACAGCGCTTCAATGTCGCGGCACACCGTGCGGCGGGAAACTTCAAATTTTTCGGCAAGATACGGCATCGTCACCTGCCCGCGCTTTTCGATGGTGACGAGAATGCCGATGAGACGGGAGAGCTTCATGGGGGTGTCCTTTCTGGCAGATTCTTCTGCTCCTATTATACTACATCCCCGCTAAAATTGCAAGAAATCCGGAAAATTTTCGGAAATGTGGGAACTTTTCAGCGTTTTTTCCGTCTAATATGATAGGCAAAATCAAAACACCACCCCAAAGGAGGTCATCAAAATGAAACACACCCACCCATTCCGCACCGTCACCGCAGTGCTCCTGCTTTCTGCACTGCTCCTCACGGGATGCAATGTGACCCCTGCCGCCGATACCGATACCGGAACGGAGACGGTCACGGAGATCGCCGTGCAGACCGAAACCGAAACCGAAGCCCCCGTTCCCGTCACGGTCACCGGTGTCACCGACCGCACGGCGGAGGAGGAGATCGCTGTCGACCAGATGGAGGAGCAGTTTTTTGAGGATGTGCGGTACGCGTATTTCTTCCCGAGCATCAAAAGTCAGTACGTCACCGTGACGTATTCCGACGGCACGGAAAAGAACATCCGGGATGCGCTTGCGGCGGGAGACGTGACGCCCGACATCCTTGACGACTACGGCATCAAGTATTTCATGCGGTACAACACGCGGGTCGCAGAGATCGTTGACCATACCGAGGATGCGGACTTCAACGGGGACATTTACGGGTATGAAGACTGCTTCTATATGGATACGGAGTATTTCTATACGTTCCCCGAGCAGAAAGGCAAATACATCGACGTCACGTTCACGGACGGGCGGACGGTGAATCTGTATCAGGCGTTTGCACTGTACGACGTCGTGTTTTCGGTTGACGATCTCGATGCGTTCGGCATTGCATACGACAAAACGCCGCGGACGTTTCTCCCCCTGACCGGAACCAACGAGGCACAGCTTGTCACGGAAAAGCCAGAATCGTATCCGACCGAGGAGGACGTGATTGCAGCGTACAGGGAAGCGTATGAACTGGCGGCGATGTTCCGGATTGCCACGGACGGGGGCATGGATGCGATTCTTTATCAGGGAATGCAGTATCAGCGGATCGACCGGTTTGACTCTTATGAAGACTTTCTTGCACAGATGTACGGGCATTTTTCCAGTGATCTCGTTTTCGGGTTCCTGTGGTCAACACTGACCACGCAGGATGACCTGCCGGCAGATCAGTTTATCGAGTATAAAGGCGATCTGTATGCTGTGGATTGTGTACGCGGCACCAATATCCATATGGGTGATGAAACCTACACCGTCACACAGATGACTGACACCGCCATCGTCCTCTGCGTCACCATCGAGATCGTCGACCCCGGCAGCGAGGAAGCCGGTGCCCGTGGGTACGAAGCGTTCTTCTTCTCCTATGAATACATCGGCGGAAATTGGGTCTTTACCACATTTCCGGAAACCAGATAAATTTCTTAAAATACAAAAGGATTTGCACCGGGTCTGATGCAAATCCTATTTTTGAATGTATTGCGGAAATTATGCTTTTGCAGCTTCGAGTGCCTTGCGCTCGCGCTCGGCTTTGACCTCGGCCTCTTTCTGCTGGTTGAGACCCTTTGCCATCTTGCGCTGTGCCATGACGAGCTTGTAGTAGATGCCCTTCTGCGCAAGCAGTTCGGCGTGCGTGCCGTATTCGGCGACCTTGCCCTTGTCAAGGACGAGCAGCTTGTCGGCGTTGCGGAGCGTGGAAAGACGGTGCGCGATGGCGAGCGTCGTTCTGCCGGCGCAGACACGGTTGAGCGCGTCCTGGATGAGCTTCTCGGTCTCGGTATCGAGCGCGGCGGTCGCTTCGTCCAGAATCAGGATGCGCGGGTTGTGGATGACCGCGCGGGCGATGGCGATACGCTGGCGTTCGGCGCCGGAGAGGGAGTAACCCTTTTCACCGACGATGGTGTTGTAGCCCTCGGGCAGATTCAGAATGAAGTCGTGCGCGTTCGCAACCTTGGCGGCGGCAATGACTTCTTCGTCCGTTGCCTGCGGCATCGCATAACGGATGTTGTCGCGGATGGTACCGGAGAACAGGAACGTTTCCTGTAAAACGACACCCATCTGGGAACGGAGCGCGTTCTGCGAGATGTCCTTGATGTTGACATCGTCGATCATGATGGCGCCTTCGTTGACATCGTACAGACGCATGATGAGGTTGATGAGCGTGGTCTTGCCGGAACCGGAGTGACCGACGATACCGATCATCTCACCGGCTTTGATGTCAACGCTGACGTTTTCGAGAACGGGATTGTAGGACTCATAGCCGAACGTGACATTTCTGACGGAGATGTCGCCCTCAATGCGGATATCGATCGGCAGGTCAATATCGGAGACTTCGGGATTTTCTTCAAGAATCTCAAAAATCTTGGAGGTTCTGGTAAGGAAGTCCGAGATGACACGCGGCAGGGAGGTGATGGACATCAGCGGCGCGTACATCATGTTTGCGTAGGAGGTGATCTGGGACAGTTCACCCATCGTCATGTTGTCGCCCTTGTAGAGCAGGGTGTAGCCGTAGAACAGAATGAAGTAGTTGCCGATGTGGATGAGCGTGGAGAGCAGCGGGAACACGGTGTCGAAGAGCTTCGTGTTCGACTCGTTCTGGCGCGCCTGGCGGGTGGAGGACTCGTTGAACTTTTCAATCGAGGATTCTTCCTGACCGTAGCTCTTGACGACGCGGATACCGTTTAAGATGTCCTGTAACAGGTAAGAGGTTCTCGTGCCGAGCATCCAGGACTTGACATTGCGGCGGTTGACGATCTTCCAGAACTTCGCGATCAGATAAACGACCAGCGGGATCGGAACGAGGATGAACAGCGCAATGATCGGGTTCAGTGTCATAATGATGATGAACGCGATGATGAACGTCGAGATGTTGATGAACAGAGAGGGAACCTGGTTGATTAAGAACGACTGCACAACGTCCGTATCGGCGTTGATACGCTGCATTAAGTCACCGGTCGGTTTTCTCTGCAGGGAGGACAGCGACAGGGACGAGATCTTTTCGTAAAGCAGGGTGCGCATGACCAGCGTGAACCGGTTGCCGGCGACCGCCGACATACGGGACTGGAAGACACCGAGCGCACGGGAGCAGAAGTCGATCAAGACAATGGAGCAGACGATGAGCAGGAACCCGGACATATTGTCCTTGCCGTTCGGATTCAGCATATAGTCGTCCACGGCGTGCTTCTGGATCATCGGGTTGATGATGGAGAAGATGACCGAGAACACCGCCACGAACAGCGGAACGCACATCATCAGGCGCAGACCCTTTGTCATCGCAAACAGCTTCTTGTAGATCTCCATCTTGTCAAGGCAGTAGGGGCAGATGGTTGTGTGCGTGACGTAGGGACGGTTGCACTTGGGGCAGAACCGTTCGGGCGTGGAGTTGGTGATGGGGGTGTCGTTATCCGTTTCGGCAATGATCTCGCAGGCTTTGCAGATGACCGAATAACGGGGCAGGTTTCTGCCGGAAATAAACTGGCACAGAAGGGTCGTGTAACCGTCGATGGTGGCATAAAAGCCGCAGCTGCCGTACATGACCTCGGTCTTGAAGGCGGACATCTTTTTGATTTCCCAGGTGGCAAGCACCTTGCCGTCAAGAATCTTGTAGATCTTCTGTGACGTGAACGCCATCCAGCCGGAGACGAACCGGTCTTCGATGATGTTGAACGGAATGCAGTACATCAGCTTCTCATCGGAGGATACCGCGGCGTCATACGCCTGTCTGTCGGCTTCGGGCATGTCATACATGAGTTTCATATGTTTGACATTCCTTTCTATGTGGTGGAATTGCTTTTGTGTGTTTCACAGAAGACTTTTTTACAGGTAGATTTCGATCTTGCGGACACTCTGTGCATCCAGCTTCGTGATGTCGGGGATCTTGAAGCAGTTACCGTCGATGTCGTTGATGAAGACGGATTCGTCCTCCAGGACACGGATGTTGTGGAACGGGTTGTTCAGAACGAATGTAACCTTGCCTGCGGTCGTTTCGACATCCCAGTAGGAGTAGCCGAACTTTTCCTTCATGCTCGAAATTTTCAGAATCTCGGGCGTGAAGTAGCGGCGTTCCAGCTCTTCATTGAGCAGGTCCTGGGTCTCTTTCGGCATATCGGACATCCGGCGGATCATGCCGATCTCCTTGCCGCGGCCTTTTTTCTTGGAGTCGGGTTCCCGGATGGAAACGAACTCGTCGGGGTTGGTGACGGGGAAGCAGCGGATGGCGACCACGCGCTCAAATTCCTCGACCTTGCCGTCGGCCTGGGTCAGGGTCAGCGAGACAAGTCCGGAGGGACTTCTTCTGAAAACGGCGTTTTCCGGGGTCATGTCAATGGAGACGCGCGCGTCTTCCAGAATCAGGTCGCCGGCATCGTCTTCGTCTTCCGCTTCCATTGCGGCTTCAATGGCTTCGTTTTCCTTGCCCTTTGCCGTCAGACCCTTGTCGTCCAGCTTTTCGGGCTTCTTTTCGGTTTTCTTTTCGGTATTTTCTTCTTTGACATCTTTGATGTCGTTGGCATTTTTGGCGGGAGATGCCTTTGCAGTCTCTTCCGCCGCGGCGGTTTTCTTTTCGGTATCAGACATGGTGAATTTCTCCTTATACCAATATCGGGGAGTTTTATTGTTGTCGGGGGAATGGAGATGTGAGGGAGTTATGCTGTACTATTTACTTACAACGGACTCCCTCGTCACGCTTCGCGTGGGTAAGCTTGCTTACTCTGGACACCATCCCTCACGAGGGAGGCTTTTATCACATTCCGGCAAGAACCTTCTGCATGGCTTCCATCTGGATGGTGTAGAGCTTGTAGTAGATGCCTTTCTGGTCAAGAAGCTCGGTGTGCGTGCCGCGTTCGGCGATCTCGCCGTTTTCGATGGCAAACAGGTAATTGCAGTCCTTGAGGGTGGAAAGACGGTGCGCGATGGTGATGGTCGTGCGGCCCTTTGTCAACTCACCGAGGGCATCCTGGATGAGACGTTCGGTCTCGGTATCCATTGCCGCGGTCGCTTCGTCCAGAATGAGGATACGGGGCGCGAGCAGGACGGCACGCGCGATGGAGACACGCTGTTTTTCGCCGCCCGACAGGGAACGGGAACCGGTACCGACGACTGTTTCATAACCGTCCGGCAGGGAGAGAATGAAGTCGTGGGCATTTGCGACCTTTGCCGCCGCGATGATTTCGTCCATCGTTGCATCCGGCTTTGCATAACGGATATTGTCGGCGATGGTGCCCTTGAACAGGAAGATCTCCTGGGAGACGATGGCGATGTTCTTGCGCAGAGAGGACTGCTTGATGTCCTTGACGTTCACACCGTCGATCATGATCTTGCCGCTGGTGACGTCGTACAGGCGCATGATAAGGTTCGCAATCGTCGATTTGCCGGAACCGGTGTGACCGACCAGACCGATATTGTCGCCGGCGTGGATCTCAAGGGAGACGTCCTTGAGGATCGGACGGTTTGCTGTGTAGTGGAAGCACGCCTTGTCAAAGGTGATGCTGCCCTGCATGGTTTCGTCCATATCGACGGGATTGAGCGCATCGTTGATGTCAGGGATGGCGTCGATGGTCTCGAACATACGCTGTGCGGAGTTCGCGGCATTGGTATACTGGTCGATGAACTGCGTAAAGAAGTTCAGCGGCGCGAAAATCATACCGATGTAGCCCCAGAATGCGGAAAATTCACCGTAGGTCATCTTTTGGTTGAGGACTTCCAGACCGCCGACACCCCAGATGGCGTTACAGGAGATACCGATGAGAAGACCGATGACCGGGAAGATGGTCAGGGACAGCATATTCAGCTGTAAGTTCGCATCGTAGAGATTGTGGGAAACGGTGTAGAAGCGGTTGGTTTCCTCCGCTTCCTTGGAGAACGCCTTGACGACACGGATACCGGTCAGGGAGTCCGACAGCATGGCGTTGAGGGAGGAGGAACGTCTCCATCTCTTGGTGTACATCCGGTTCAGCTTGGGAATCATGAACTTGAAGATGCACACGATGATCGGCACGGGAATGAAGACGATCAAGGTCAGCTTCCAGTTTATGGTGAGACAGATGACCGTCAGACCGATGTAGTTGACAAGGTGGATGATGAGCGCGGGCACCTGGTCGATGAAGAAGCCGCGGATAACGTCGGCATCGTAGTTGACACGGGTGATGAGACGGCCGGTCTGGTTCTTGTTGAAGAACGACAGCGACAGGTGCTGCATGGCGGTGAAGATGTCCTTTTTCATGTTCAGTGCCATGCGGGTGGACATATAGGCGTTGGTGCGGCTCTTTAAGATACCGATGAGGGTGCTGCCGAAGCCCATGACGAAGATGAGCAGTACGGCGATCCAGACCATATGAACGCCGAGGTCATGGAACTTACCGTTCTCTGCGATGATGCTGTCATAAAGGAACCGACCGGATACCAGCGGGCTGGCAAGGGAGATGGCGGAGCTTGCCATCATGCAGAAGAGGACGATGGCAACGGACTTTTTGAACGGTGCCAGATATTTCAGAAGCCGTACCATGACACCGGACTTGTTGATACAGTCGGTACAGATCTTGCGGTTCTGGTCGGCGTAGATCTTGCCGCATTTCGGGCATTTGGCGTTGAACTGTTCAAACAGCGGGTCATCCTCATCGATGTCGCGGCCCTCTTTCATGCGCTCCATCAGGTCAACAAACGCGAACATTTTCTGTTTGCGGGCATTGGTGGACTGCGCAAGCACGGTGGTCACGCCGTCGAGCTTTGCAAGCAGTCGTTCCGAGGTCACAAAGTTGTCAATATAGGGATTGACGAGCTCCATGATGTCGTAGGTCGCAAACTTGCTCTCTTTGAACGAGTCTGCCGACACCGCGGACTGTGGTTCGGTCTTTTTGTGTTTTCTTTTCAGATTTTCATCCACAAGGGTGGATGTGACGCGGACTGCGTCCGGCTTCTGTACGCCGGTTGCGGACATGATGTGCAGTTTTTTGTCCGCATCGATGCAGAGCCAGGTTTCGCCGAACTGTCCTTCGGTGTCCATGTCCAGCTGGAGTGCCAGAATAATGGATTCCGCCGGAACGCCGTGTGCGGCAAGTCCCTGCTCGGCTTCGTTGGTCAGCCTGTCAAGTGGAAGCATTGCATTCATCCTTTCTCCCGGAAAGAGTGGGTCGGTTTCGCTGTGCGGTTCTCCGGGTTTCATGAATTATTGTGCGGGATGCGGTGTGCCCGTATATATATCCGTGTATATAATAAAATTGAAGCAATTTAATTTTTCGGGGTACACGTTCATCCTTTTCCTTATAAACATATCATATTATTTCGCAGATTGCAAGTCTTTTTTTGAATTTCGTTTGATTTCGTGAATATTGTACAAAAACAGCCCCGTTGTTTTGGTAATTTTGACGAGTGGGAATTTTGACCAAAATCAATGACAAAACGAGGGTTTTATGGTATAATATTATTAAATGCTGTTTTTTCGGGGAGAGGGGACGGTTTGGAGGATGATTTTGCCTGTATGCCGCCGCCTTCCCACTGTCCCCCACCCATCCATCATCAAAAAATCATGACAACACCAATCATAAACTTTGTAAACGAATACTGCTCCGCCGCCCCGCCCCCTGTCCGTCTGCATATGCCGGGGCATAAGGGCATCCCCCTTGTTGGGTGCGAGATGCGGGACATCACGGAGATCGACGGCGCGGATGAGCTTTACCATGCGCGCGGCATCATAAAAGAGAGCGAGGACAACGCCGCCGCCCTGTTCGGGACATACCGGACGTTTTATTCCTGCGAGGGGTCTTCGCTTTGCATCCGGGCAATGCTGCATCTGGCACTTCTGGATGCCAAAGCCGCGGGACGAAGCCCGACTGTCCTTGCCGCGCGGAATGCGCACAAGGTCTTTTTATCCGCCGCCGCTCTGCTCGACTTTCCGATTGTATGGCTTTACCCGCCGGATGATGATACACACGGCGTGGTTTCCTGCCGCATCACGCCCGCACAGCTGGAAACAGCACTCTCCCGGCTGGATACGCCTCCCGCGGCGGTCTATGTGACGAGTCCCGATTATCTCGGACAGCTCTGCGACACCTCCGGTCTTGCCGCGGTCTGTCACCGGCACAATACGGTTCTTCTGTGTGATAACGCGCACGGGGCATATACGCATTTTCTTGCGCACGCCCGGCATTCAATGCCGCGGCATCCGATGGATCTCGGTGCGGATCTGTGCTGTGATTCCGCGCACAAAACGCTTCCCGCGCTGACCGGCGCGGCGTACCTGCATATTTCCCGCACCGCCTCCGCCCGTGCATTCTTTGCGGAACACGCGGAGCGGGCACTGTCGCTGTTTGCTTCCACCAGCCCGTCGTATCTGATTTTACAGTCGCTCGATGCCGTGAATGCGTATCTTGCAGACGGCTACCGCGAAAAACTGGCGGCGTGCGTTTCTGCCGTCCGTGAGACCCGTGAGGCACTTTTGTCCGCGGGGTACACGCTCATCGGGGAAGAACCGCTGAAACTCACCATTGCCCCGAAAACGCGCGGATACATGGGAACATCCCTTGCCGAAGTACTGTACGATGCCGGCATCGTCCCGGAATTCTACGACCCCGATTACCTTGTCCTGATGCTAACGCCGGAAAATGTTCTGTCCGACCAAAATCCACTCACCTATACGGCAGATGTTCTCTGCGCCCTGCCAAAGGAATCTCCCATCCGCATTCACCCGCCGCGCCCGCCCCGGTGCCGCACGGTCTGCACCCCGCGCGAAGCGATGCTGTCGCCTGCCGTCACATTGCCGGTCAGGGAATGCGTCGGACGGGTTCTGGCATCTCCCGGTGTCGGCTGTCCGCCTGCTGTGCCGGTTGTTCTCTGCGGGGAGGAAATTGACGCGCAGGCTGTGGAGGCATTCCGGTATTATGGGGTGGAGACGTGTATGGTGGTGAGCGGATGAAGTCCCCATTTCCACAAAATTCCACCGGATTTCACCAATAAAACAAATATCCTCTTGATTTTCAGAGCGAAATGTGTTATAATTATTATCACAAGCAAAATAAAAACCGTGGAGATCCGATTCATGCAGAACAACATCGTTTCCTTTCCGGATGCCGTCAGGACTCTGATGGAACAGCGCGAGCTGAACATCACGCTCCTGACCCAGCTCCTTTCCTATAAAAGCAAAACCACCGTCAGCCGCATTCTTCAGAAGAAAGCCGGCTCCCGCGCCATCCTCTCCTTTTACCGCGACTTAAAAAACAGTCCGGTGCTTGCGCTGAATGAGGAAGAACTTTCCTTTTTGTCAAAGTCACTGGAATATTCCGTCAAAGGCGAAGATTACTGCACCACGCATGAAGAAATGTGGAAGCTGCTCTGCGGGACGGCGGAAGCAGCGGAACCTGTGACGGTGCTGTCGTTTTCCGGTGTGCCGGAATCCGGCGTGATGTCGCACGATGTACCGGCGTCCGGGGTGTCCGAGGTGTCCGATGAATTGGATACGGCGGTCGATCTGTCCGCGTTCTTTGCCGGATTAGCAGGGGTGCGCTGTGACATTCTGATGTTCAACTGCGTATTTCCGGGGGTCACGGATGTTCTGGCATCGTCGTTTCCCACGTTTGCACCGGAAAGCACCGTCACGCACTACATCGACACGGACACGCGCACGCACCGCACCCTCGGCTGTATCCGCCGCCTGATGCCGATGCTTGCCCTGCCGCAATATGAAGTGTTCACCGTTGAAAGCGACAATGGAACCAACGTCTCCCGCACCTCGCATTTCAGCGTGATCACGGTGCGTGTTCTGCAACAGCAGGACAGCCTGCCGCAGAATGACGGAGAAATCACGGAATACGAGCTTCTGTTCCTCTCCTCCGCAGAAGCGGTGATGACCGAGGGTCACGGTCTTTATGCCCGCTGGGAACGTATCGCGGGACATCTTCAGCCGCGGGCATATCCGCTCCGCCGCAAGACCGGAAGTCACGACCTGATCCCGATGACGGAAACCTATCTGAATCTGGAAAACGGCCGCAACATCTGGAAGCTGAAGCCGGATCTGTGCCTGTGCTACATCCGCGAAGACATTCTGCGCGCCGCGCTGGAAGACGGCTGCCGGAGCCGCGGCGTGACACTTCCTCCCGCTCTTGTGGAGCATCTCTACACGATACAGAAAAAGCGTTTTGACAACATTTTCGGCGGCACGAACGCGACCCATCTCATCGTCTCCCCGGAAGCGATGCGCCAATTTACCGTAACCGGCCGCCAGAGCGACCATTATCACCTGATGCGCCCGTACTCCGTGATGGAGCGCATTGAAATCCTGTCGTTCTGCATCAACCAGCTGAAATGCAATCCGTATTTCCACATCTATCTGATCCGCCCGGAATCGGAACACATTCTTTTGTCGGAAAATCCCGTGGAGCTCATCTGCTTCGACGACACCTGCGTTCAGCTGACCCCCGCCATCACCGACTACAATCTGGAATCCGGTCACTCCGAAATCTTCATTGACGATGCCTCCTTCACTGCGTTTACACGGTCGTTTTTTGAAGAAGAGCTCCTGAAAAAGTACGTTTTTCCGCAGGAAAAGACGGTGGCGTTCTTTGCGCAGCTCATCACGCAGCTGAGTGGGAGTATTCTCTCCTGAGAAAATACAGAGCCGCCCCTGAAAAGGCGGGGGAACTTTCACCTTTCCCCTGTCGGGCGGCGATTTTCCTTTGCAGGCGGCATTTTCTGCCGCCGGTCGCACTTGCTTCCAACGATTTTGTAGGGGAAGCAATCTGCTTCCCGCAAATCAGAAAATCTTTCGCACTGCTGTCAGCACTCCGGCAGTAATAAATGGCTTCCGCTTCTCCAAACCAAAGAAAGCGAAACGTGTTTCGCACCATGATTTAGGCATTCTTGAAAGGAAACGAATTCCCGCGACCGGGAGGGAAGCGACGCTTTTGTTCTTCGGTTTGACGTAAAAAGATACTGGTGAGGATTCGTGCTGGCTTTGGGCGGCGGGAATCCTTTTTGTATTGTAATATCTTTGGTCGGATGTGCCGCCCAAAGTATGGAAAATGAAATAATTGTTAAGAAATTTGCAATTTTTTCAAAAGCTCTTGCAAAATCCGCCGATTTCGTATATAATATATACTGTGGAACTTTGGTTTACCAGAAATCGGGTTTCCGACACATGAAAATTGCAAACTTACAAAATAAAGGAGATACACAAACATGACCAATAACAAGCATGTACTGGCGTGGATTGATGAAATGGCTCAGCTCGTCAATCCGACCGAAATCGTATGGATCGACGGTTCCGAGGAACAGGCTGAGGCTCTCCGCGCCGAGGCTTGTGCTTCCGGCGAGCTCATCAAGCTCAACCAGGACCTTCTTCCCGGCTGCTATCTGCACAGAACCGCTGTCAACGACGTTGCGCGCGTTGAGGGCAGAACCTTCATCTGCACCCGTAAGAAGGAAGATGCCGGCACCATCAACAACTGGATGGATCCGGTCGAATGCTACGAGACCCTGAAGAAGCTCTACAAGAACTCCTACGCCGGCAAGAAGATGTACGTCATCCCCTACTCCATGGGTGTTGTCGGTTCCGATTTCGCAAAGATCGGTATCGAGCTGACGGACTCTATCTATGTCGTTCTGAATATGCTCATCATGACCCGCGTCGGCAAGAACGTCATCGATGCACTGGGCGACTCCGCTGACTTTGTCAAGGGTCTGCACGCCGTTGCGGACTGCGACGAATCCAAGCGTTATATCTGCCACTTCCCGGAAGACAACACCATCTGGTCCGTCAACTCCGGCTACGGCGGAAACGTTCTGCTCGGCAAGAAGTGCTTTGCACTCCGTATCGCTTCCTACCTCGGTAAGAAGGAGGGCTGGATGGCTGAACACATGCTGATCCTCGGTGTCGAATATCCGAACGGCGAGATCAAGTATGTTTCCGCTGCATTCCCGTCTGCCTGCGGTAAGACCAACCTTGCAATGCTCATTCCGCCGGAAGTCTTCAAGAAGCAGGGCTACAAGGTCTGGACGGTCGGTGACGACATCGCGTGGATCCGTGTTGGTGAGGACGGCAGACTGTATGCCATCAACCCCGAAAACGGCTTCTTCGGCGTTGCACCCGGTACCAATGACCATTCCAACCCGAACGCACTCGCTACCACCAAGCAGGGCTGTATCTTCACGAACGTCTGCCACGACCTCGACAACAACACCGTCTGGTGGGAAGGTCTGGACAACAATCCTCCTAAGAACGCACTCAACTGGAGAGGCGAAAAGTGGGACTACACCAAGTACGACAAGGCGGACAAGGTCGGCACCTCCGGCGCTCATCCGAACTCCCGCTTCACCGCGAAGGCTGTCAACTGCCCGTGCCTGTCCTCTGAATTCAACACCCTCAAGGGCGTTCCGCTGTCCGCGATCATCTTCGGCGGCCGCCGCGCAAAGACCGCTCCGCTGGTTTACGAATCCCGTAACTGGCAGCATGGTACGTTCGTCGGCTCCATCATGGCATCCGAAACGACCGCAGCTGCATCCGGTGCTGTCGGTGTTGTCCGTCGTGACCCGATGGCGATGCT
>JAFUPC010000036.1 GCA_017481495.1 Clostridia bacterium | reverse complement strand
GTGGACGGTATGCGTGAGCAGAATATTGACATCTATTACCGCTTAATCGGCAAAATTGAGTAAATTTACAGATATGAGTGCCTGTGCAAGTAGGCGTAGGCACTCATACATAACCAATATCTTTAAGTACGGGAAACGGGTGAGGGGTTCCCGGACATCACCCTGCTGCCGAAAATCGCGTTTTATTTCGACGTCACAGTCGATGAACTGCTTTGCGTTGACCGGGTGAAAATAGAGGAATCCATCGCCGAGTATCAGCGACAGAGCAAAATATGTCAGCAGAACGGCGACAACGAGAAAAATCTCGCAATCTGGGAGGCGGCGTATGCGGAATTTCCCGGCGACTGCCGCGTCATCGAGGGGCTGATGTTCGCCATCAACCGGGACGCCGTTTATCCTTGTCCCAAAGAGAAAGCGGAACGCATCATCGCGCTCGGAGAGCAGCTTCTGGAAAAATCGACCGACACCCGACAGCGCGAAAACGCCATTCAATGCCTGTGTTATACCTATGACAGCATAGATAAGGAAAAAGCGTTGTCTTACGCAGAGAGAAGCGGCAGTTTCCACGCCACGCGGGAAGACCTCCGCTCAACGATTTTAGACGGGGAAGAGGGGGTCTTGGCGTGTCAGAGTTATCTGGAATCGCTCATCCACACCGCCGCGATGACGGCTTCCGCCATGACATCCAAGCTTCCGTTTTCTCATGAGGAAACCATCGAAGCTTATCGGTTTGCCATTGATATACTTCTGCGGCTGTATTCGGACGGCAATGTCGGGTTTTATGCGTTTGATATTTCCTATTATTACTGTCGTATTGCACTGCAATACGCGGAAACAAACGACATGGAACAGACGCTTTCGGCACTTTTAAAAAGTGTAAAATATGCAAAGTACGATGCGGCTCTGACTGATATGGACTACACTGCTCCAATGGTGAATCGCCTGAAACACAGAAAATCCAATACTTCCAAAAATTACAGGGGAAATTCCTGTAATCTGAGGTTGAAAGCATTGGAAGATGGGAGGTTCGATTTTGTGAGGGGGGAGGAGAAATTCCGGGAGGTGGTTTCTGAGCTTGAAAAGTATGCGGAATAACAGAAAATAACGGGATTTCCGTATTGATATGCGAAAAAACGGACTGCTGCAAAGATGGGTTCTGCGGCAGTCCGAAATTTTTATGTTTTTTGCGTTGATATTGGTTTCGGAAGAATGCTCCGCATCATTCCGTCTCCTCCCAATAATCCGTCACCGGCGCTTTCAGTTCATGCGGCACATCCTCCGGCGTGCGCAGGAATTTCCTGTAATAGCGGACACCGATCCAGCGTCCCTGTTTGAATGCGATGTCGTCAAAATCCGCCATGCGCGCAAAGCCCTGGCGTTCATGGAAGCGGCGGCTGATGGCGTTTTCCTCGGACACTACGGCGATGATGCTGTAAAAACCCTGCGCATACGCCAATCGTTCGATGGCGGAATACAGCATATGACCGATGCCGTGCGCCTGCATATCCTTTTTGACATAAATCGACAAATCGCAGGAAAAACGGTATGCCAGTCGCACGGAATAAACGCTCAGATACGCATATCCCAGCACCTCACCCGTGCGGTCGTCCTCGTAGACAAGATACGGATACCGCTGTGTGATACTCTCCACACGTGCGGAAAATTCCTCCTCCGTGACCGGGTCAAGCTCAAAGGAGACGGTCGTGTTCTCCACATAATGGTTATATAATTTCACGCACGCGGGAATATCCGCCTTTCGGATGGAACGGATCATACTGTCATATCCTTTCGTGTGTATCGTTGAACGTGTATCGGTTTACGATTGAGTGTATCGTTTCACAGAACCAGAACCGCACTCGGCTGTGGGATATCCGGAACCTCGCAGACAACGGATGCCGCGGTTTTTGCCTCGTTCATCCGGAGCACCGTCACGCAGTCCGCGTGCTCGTTTGCACAGATGAGGAAATCATCCGAAACGGCAAAGTCGCGCGGCCACGCATCGCTTTCTTTCTGCCCTAAAACCGGAAACTCCGCGAACCATGTCGGTACCGCGCCGTTGTCATCCCGGCGGAACACGGCGACCGTGTCGCATCCGCGGTTGGAGACCAGAAGGCGGTCTCCTTTTGCATCCAGCCGGATGGCGGCGGGATAATTGCGCGCGGGGCGGGATTCATATTCTTCTTTTGTAAAGGGAGAAGCATGGGCGAGAATCTGCGAAAGATGTGTAAACCCGCCGCGTTCTTTGTCGTACCGCAGAACGGAAACGGTGTCGGCAAGCTCATTTGCGCAGTACGCAAATTTTCCGTCCGGCGAAAACACAAGATGCCGCGGCCCGCATCCTGCCGGAAGATGCGAAATCGTTTCAAGGCGCAGTTCTCTGTCATAAGTCAGAACGGCATCCAGTCCCAGGTCGACCGCACAAAGATACTTCCCGTCCGGCGACGGCACAATCTGATGCGGATGCGGCATCTCCTGCCGTGTTCCATCTGGCCCGCACGGAATCCCCTGCCGCGCATGGTCGACCACCGTCACGGGCGAGCCGTCCAGCGGAATGCGTGCGACACTGCCCGAATCATAATTTGCGACATAGACCACATTGTCAAGCACGCTGAGATGGCATCCGCACGCGCCCCCAGTAAGAAGCGCGGGACATGGGTCGATGAGCAGCCCCTGCGGATCGGGAAAATACGGCACGACTGCGCCGGTGTTATCCCCTGCGGTCAACGTCAGAAGCAGTGCAAAGATTCTGCCCGCATCCTCACAGAGATACGTCGTTTTTCCGCACGGCGTTCTGTCGACAAACGACAGCTTCCCGTCGCCGTCCATTTCATAAAGATGAATCCCGTCCGCGGCGGCAATATAAACGCGCTTCATGCGGCAGACTCCTCATCGGTATCGACACCCGAGTTTGCATCCGCATCCCCGTCCGACGATGTGCCCGATTCCGCCGCCGTGCGCATCCGCGCACAAAGCTCTGCCATTTCGTCCATCGCTTCTCGCGACGTGGGGTCTTCTGCCAGCTCTTCCAGAATGTGCGCAAAGGCATGAAGCTCCGCCTCCGCCGTCTCGGGTGCGGTGACAAGATAGGTGTAGATTTCGTTGCAGATCATATAATCCGCAAGCGCGGTCTCGTCGTCTCCGTACAGTGTATAGTACATACATAAAAAGACGTTGTAGTCCGCCGTCGCCGCGGTGTAATACATCTGCTCTCCCTTGCCGTGATAGGACTCAAATTCGCTTGCGGCATACGATGCGCTCTGCATACACAGTTTTTCCATCATCGCATCCGCGGAGGTACCGTCTTCGGCGGTTTTTGCCCACATCACGCCGAAAAACAGGCACAGCACGGCAAGCACCGCTGTCACAGCGCCGAACAGCTTCACGGATACGGTTTTCGTTTTCGCCATATCGGTTCTCCTTTATGCGTTCGTGTCCGCAAGCGCCGTTTTGACCGCTTCGATCTGGGCAAGGACAGATTCCTTCGCCGGGCCGCCGGTGACACGTCTGCCGTTGACACAGGTCTCAAGGGAAATCGCTTCAAAAATATCCTCGTCAAAGACGTCGGAGAAGGTGCGGTATTCGTCCAGCGACATGGTTTCCAGCGTTTTTTCATTTGCAATGCAGTACGCAACGATGCCGCCGACGATCTTGTACGCCGCGCGGAACGGCATTCCGTGCTTAACGAGATAATCCGCGCAGTCGGTCGCGTTGATGAATCCGCCGGATGCCGCTTTCCGCAGATTGTCTTTCTTGACAGTCATTGTTGCAAACATCTTTGTGAAGACTTCGATCGCAATTTTGGTGTTGTCGATGGCGTCGAAGATCGCTTCTTTGTCTTCCTGCATATCCTTGTTGTATGCAAGCGGCAGACCTTTCATCATGACAAGCAGGGTCTGCAAATCGCCGTAGACCCGTCCCGTCTTACCGCGCACGAGCTCCGCAACGTCAGGATTCTTTTTCTGCGGCATGATGGAGGAACCTGTCGAGAACGCATCATCGAGTTCCAGAAATGCAAATTCGGAGGAACACCAGAGAATGATCTCCTCGGCAAACCGGCTCATGTGCATCATCAGAATCGACAAGTCAGACGCCAGCTCAATCACAAAATCCCGGTCAGACACGCCGTCGATGGAGTTCATCGTGACAGCGGGGAACCCGAGCAGCTCCGCCACGCGCTCCCGGTTGATGGGATACGTCGTGGAAGCGAGCGCCCCCGAACCAAGCGGCATCACGTCGGTGCGGCGATAGGTGTCGGACAGCCGGTCAAGGTCACGCAGGAACATCTGCGCATACGCAAGCACATAGTGCGCAAAGGTCACAGGCTGTGCGCGCTGCAGATGAGTGTACCCGGACATGACGGTGTCGGTGTGCTCCTCCGCCTTTGCGACGATGGCGGAAAGCAGTTCGCGCACGAGCTTTTGGATCTCGCCGATCTCATATTTGCAATACATCCGGACATCAAGCGCGACCTGGTCGTTTCTGGAACGCGCGGTGTGAAGCCGCTTGCCCGTGTCGCCGATGCGCGCGGTCAGCACTTCCTCGACAAACATATGAATGTCCTCAGCCTCCGGATTGATTTCCAGCGCACCGGATTCGAGATCCGCAAGAATGCCCCGCAGACCCGCAATGATCTTTTCGCTTTCTTCCTTTGCAATGATGCCGCACTCGCCGAGCATGGTCGCGTGCGCAATACTGCCCGTGATGTCCTGACGGTACATCCGGCAGTCAAAGGATATGGATGAATTGAAATCGTTGACACGGGAGTCAACGTCTTTGGAAAATCTTCCTGCCCACATTTTCATGGTTATGATCATAACTTTCGCTGTGCGAAAGTTTCCTTTCTAGAATTTCGTTCCGAAATTTGGGAATTTGTGGATGGTTTTGCGCAGCAAAATCTTTGCATGAAGTGCAAAGAAAGCCACAAAACCCGTCTGAAAATTTATTTTCAGACTTGCCGCCGTGCGGCACCCGGTGTCGCATCAAGGTTTTATGAAAACCGAGGTCAGCGCACGATACGGAATGTCCGACTTATTTTCAGACTTGCTCTTTTTTATATATAACCAAAGAGGGCTGTCACATTCTGCCGCAACAGCCCTCGGGTTATAGGTACTTTTACTTATTTCTCTGGGAATCGAGCTTTGCCTTGACCTTGATGGGCAGACCGAACAGATTGATGAATCCTGCGGAGTCAGCCTGGTTGTAGTCTTCGTCCTCGCCGAAGGATGCGGTCTGCTCGTCGTACAGCGTGTACGGAGAGGTCACACCGGCGTTGATGAGGTTGCCCTTGTAAAGCTTGAGCTTGACGTCACCGGTGACAGTCTCCTGTGCTTTGTCAACGAATGCGCAGATGGCTTCGCGCAGGGGGGTGAACCACTGGCCATTGTAGACGAGATCTGCCATCTTCGGCGCGATCATTGCCTGCTGGAAGTGGAACGTTTCCTTGTCAAGGCAGATGGTTTCGAGAACGTTGTGTGCCTTGTAAAGGATGGTGCCGGCGGGCGTTTCATAAACACCGCGGCTCTTCATGCCGACGAGACGGTTTTCAACGATGTCAAGCAGACCGATGCCGTTTTCGCCGCCGATCTTGTTGAGGGTCTCGACGAGTTCGACCGGCTTCATTTCAACGCCGTTGACTGCGGTCGGGATGCCCTTTTCAAAGTGGATGGTGACATAAGTGGGCGTGTCGGGTGCCTGCTCGGGCGAAACGCCGAGTTCCAGGAAGCCTTCCTTGTTGTACTGCGGCTCGTTTGCCGGGCTTTCGAGATCCATACCATCGTGGGACAGGTGCCAGATGTTCTTGTCCTTGGAGTAGTTGGTCTCGCGGTTGATCTTTAAGGGGATGTTGTGCGCTTCCGCGTAGTCGATCTCCTCGTCACGGGACTTGATGTCCCACTCACGCCACGGTGCGATGATCGCCATGTCGGGCGCGAATGCCTTGATGGTCAGTTCAAAACGAACCTGGTCGTTGCCCTTGCCGGTACAGCCGTGGCAGATGGCATCGGCACCCTCTGCAAGTGCAATTTCCACAAGACGCTTTGCGATGCAGGGACGTGCATGGGACGTGCCGAGCAGATAGTCCTCGTACTTTGCATCCGCTTTGAGGCAGGGCCAGATGTAGTCGGTGATGTATTCTTCACGCAGGTCTTCGATGTACAGCTTGGATGCACCGGTCTTGATGGCCTTTTCTTCGAGACCGTCAAGCTCCGTGCCCTGACCGACATTGCCGGAGACGGCGATGACTTCACAGTTGTTGTAGTTTTCCTTGAGCCACGGAATGATAATGGAGGTATCGAGACCGCCGGAGTATGCAAGAACGACCTTTTTGATGTTTTCTTTTTTCATTTTATATATCCTTCCTTTTGTGTTGAAAGAGACTTGATTTTTATTTGGTATCGTTTTTCATTCACGATGGTATAATTATACAATATTTTTGAAAAAATTGCAAGATACATCCTGACGAAAAAGAGCACCGATTTTCATGTTTCCCTGTGCATATGCGACAATTCGGCGATTTTCCGCTGAAAACCGGGGAAAATCAGCGGGAATCCGGGGGATTTTCGTGTGCGGAATCCGGACGGAAACGCGATGGGAGACGGGGGTTCCGGTGCGATACCGGAATGTATATTCATAAGGTTTATGCAGGAATTTTTGTATATTGGGGAGGTGGTGCGGTAAGGCGGAGCAACGGCGGTTTGCTCTGGGACGATGTTGCCGATCCGGAAAAACGACATAGAGAGACACGGGAACCTGTTTTTATCCCGCCAGAAACTCTCACCGCTTCACCAGCGCACAAAACTCCTCAATTTCCTCCGCATACGACGCCAGTCCCGCTTCCCAGAACGCTTTGTCGGTCAGATCAATCCCCGCAATCTTCGCGGTGTCCTCGACCGTGCCGACGGAGGTGGCGTGGAGCATTTGCTTGTAGACCGGAACAAACGCCGCGCCTTCTTTTTCGTATTTTGCATACAGACCGCGCGCAAACAGGCCGCCGAACGCATACGGGAAATTGTAGAACGACAGTCCGCCGGAATAATAATGCCCTTTGCAGACCCACATATACGGATTCAGTGTATCCGCATCCAGACCGTCGCCGTAGGCGGTCTTCTGCGCATCGGTCATAAAGGCACACAGCGTATCCGCATCCAAAAACGCCGCGGAACGCTGTTCAAAGACCGCCGTTTCAAAGAGGTAGCGGGAGTAGATGTCGCAGATGATCTGCGCCGCATCCGACAGCCGCGCTTCCAGGAGCGCCAGCTTTTCTTCCGCCGTTTCCGCCTGTTTTATGGCAATGGACGTGACCAGCGTTTCGTTGAACGTGGACGCGGTTTCCGCGACCGGCATCGAATAATCCTGGGTCAGGGGCGAGTGGGAGAAGACCATTTTGTCGTGGAACGAATGCCCTAGCTCGTGCGCCAGGGTACTGATGTCGCCGAACGCACCGTCGAAATTTGTCAGCACGCGGCTCTGTCCGATGGCGGGAATGCCGCAGTCGAACGCACCGCCGACCTTGCCCTCGCGCGGGAAAAAGTCGATGCGCCGCTGTGCAAAGGAATCGCGGATGAGGTCGTGCATTTCCCCGTCAAACTGCCCGAAGACCCCGAGCAAATAGTCTTTCGCTTCCTCAACGGTATATTTTCGGTCGTTCTTTCCGATGGGCGCAAACAGATCCTGCCAGCGGAGTCCGCCCGTATAGCCGAGATATTCCGCTTTGGCGCGCAGATACTTGTGGAACTGCGGCAGATAGTCCTGCATCGCGGACAGAAGCGCATCCAGCGTTTCCCGCTTCATGCCGGAATGATGCAGTGCCTGCTCCAAGGGGGACGAAAATCCGCGCACCCCGCACTCGGTCAGGACCTGCTGTTTGATGGAATTGAGCGCATACGCACACGCATCCCGAATGCTTTCCTCGCAGGCAAGCTCACACCGGAGCGCATCCTCGCGCACGGCGGGGTCGCTGTCGTAGGCAAGATTGCGCGCTTCGGTCAGCGTGATCTCTTTTCCGCGATACTCCGCCTTTGCGGTGCTGGTCAGATAGCTGTGCATATCGCTCCACGCATTGGCACCCGAAATGTTCAGCTTCGCAAACAAGGCTTCCTCCCGTTCGGTCAGAAGATACCGGCTGTCCTCCTTGATGCGGCGCAGAAGATAGCGGTATTCGTCAAGCGAGGAGTCGGTGTCGGCAAGAGATGCCGGGTCGTCAAGCGCGGCAACCGCTTTCTGCAAGATCGCTTCCGCCGCCGTCGTTTCGCTTGCTTTCATCATCAGAACGCCCATCATGCTCGCCGCTTCGTTGTCCGTCGTATCGGCGGCACAGCGGAGATTCGCATAAATGGCAAGCCGCCCGATGAGTGTGACAACACGCTCCGAAACGCGGATGTAGCCGTGTACCAGCTCCGAGGGGGCAAGAGAATCGCATTCCGCCGCAAAGCGGTTCATTTCCGCGATGGCATCGTCCAGCGCCGAGCGGTCGGTGGCAAATTCCGGCGCATCAAAGCCGGTATAAAGCGGGGATAAGTCCCAGGTATAATCATTCATTCGTTGTTCTCCTTGTCATCGGTGATTTCTTGGGGTTCGTCGGTCGTGTCCCGGGTCTGCTTGTCCTTTTTGCGTTTTTCGTGCAGACCCTTTGCTTTCATGTGCAGCTCGTGCAGAACACCGAGCGTTTTGGTGTCGCCGGGAAACAGTTTTTTGAGAAGAAAGATCGCCAGCGCCAGCGTGACGAGCTTTTCCGGGGAAACGGGCAGCCAGAGAAACGCCAGATACGCGCCGCCGACCGCCGTCAGCCATTCAATGCCAAGAAGCCCGCCGATGGCGGTCACGATGTACGACCAGCCGTTGGTGATCATCCACGCAATGCCGAGACACAGAAGCAGGCGCGGGTTCGAGATGCACAGAACGATCTTTTTGAGGAGTTCTTTTGTTATGGGGTTCTTGATCTTCACGGCAAATTTTTTCGTTTCCTTTCCCGCATCGTTTCCCATTCCCGGCGCAGAATGGCGTAATCGCACGCATCCACAATGCCGCGGTTGTTAAAGTCCGCGCACCGGCGCGTTCCCTCATACGTCATGCCGCATTTTTGCATGACCCCGCCGGAATGCGGGTTGTCCGGGTCGTGCATCGACTCGATGCGTAGCATTCCTACCTTGTCAAACAGATGGTCGATGACCGCCGCCAGTGCTTCGCTTGTGACACCCCGATGCCACCATGCGCGCCCGATGGCATATCCGATATGCGCACACCCGATGACCGGGTCAAGCGATATGACACCGATCGAGCCGATGGGTTCCCCGACATTCTCCGCATCCCCGATTATTTCCGTCGGAACGATTGCCCACTGATAATATGCAGGGTCTTCGTACCGCGCACACCAGTCCGAAAGCACCGCTTCCGACACCGAAACGTCCCCATGCGGCGGCCAGCGCAGATAGCGTGTGACATCCTCGTCTGATGCCCAGTTTTTGTACATCGCCTCAGAATCGGCAAGAACAAACGGGCGCAGGACAAGACGCTCCGTGTGCAGGACAATGGTTCCCGTATGGCAAAGCGGCGGGTTGATCATGGAAATGCCTTCTTTCTTCTCACTTGGTTGATTTTGGTTCTTATTATACCACAAAGTTATGAACAGCGCATGACCCAAATCATAATTTTCGGGGAAGTCGGGGATTTTTCGGGGGAGCCCCATGGTATGTTATGGTGGTTTGGAATTGTTAAGATATGTGAATTGTTACTTTTCCGTGAAGTCTCTTGACTTCCTCTATATTATGTGTTAAAATATTATATGTTATATAACAACCGAAATATAAAGCGAGGTTTTGTTATGCCCCCTAAAGTTAAAGTATTAAAAAAGGATATTATCAATGTTGCGGTTGACATTGTACGCAAGGACAGTGAAACAGCCTTAAACGCAAGGAATGTTGCTTCTGTATTGAATTGCTCCACACAGCCTGTTTTCTCTAATTTTGCAACTATGGAGGAGCTCCGAAGTGCAGTTATTGAGGCAGCAGATGAATTGTGTAGAGAGTATATGAAGCGAGAGGTTGAAAGTGCTTTATATCCTCCGTACAAAGCGAATGGTATGGCTTATATTCGTTTTGCAAAAGAGGAAAAAGAGTTATTCAAGCTCTTGTATATGCGTGATCGCTCCGCAGAGAATGTACCGCAGGAAACGGATGCGAGCATCCAAATGTCAGCTATCGTTCATAACAACACGGGGTTGAATGGCGAGAATGCAAAACTATTTCACCTTGAAATGTGGTCGTATGTTCACGGTATAGCAACGATGATAGCAACAGGCTTTTATAATCTCGATTGGGAGCTTATAAGTAAAATGCTTACCGATGCATATCAAGGCTTAAAAAAACACTATGAAATGGAGTGAGAAAAATGGATGCTATCAGAATTGTAGCGTTAACAAAAAAATATAAAGATGTTGTTGCGGTTGATAATCTTTATCTTACCGTTCAAAAGGGCGAATTGTTCTCTTTGCTTGGAGTAAATGGTGCTGGAAAAACAACCACTATAAAAATGCTTTCTTGCCTTACACAGCCTACAAACGGTGACGCATTTTTGAACGGAAAAAGCATTTGCAAAGACACTTCCGCCGTTAAATCGATAATTGCCGTTTCACCGCAGGAAACCGCTGTTGCTCCTGGTCTTTCCGTTCGTGAAAATCTTGAGCTAATATGCGGCATTCACGGATTTACAAAAGAAAAACGAAGTGCCAAAATCGAAGAATTAACAGAGTTGCTGGGACTTGAAACTGTCATAAAAAAGAAAGCGGGTAAATTGTCAGGTGGTTGGCAACGCAGATTAAGCATTGCAATGGCACTTATCAGTGAGCCGCAAATACTTTTTCTTGACGAGCCAACACTTGGGCTTGATGTTCTTGCCCGTAGTGATTTGTGGGATATTATCCGTTCTCTAAAAGGAAAAGCAACGATAATTTTGACAACGCACTATATGGAAGAAGCCGAGGCTCTTTCAGATCGCATTGCAATTATGAAAGACGGCAATCTACTTATATGTGATACAGCGGATAAAATCAAAGAAAAAGCAGAAACCGATAATTTTGAGGAAGCCTTTGTCCGTATTGTTAAGGGGGTGGCAAAATGAGAATACTTACATTTGCAAATAGAAACACAAAAGAGATTTTGCGTGACCCGCTAAACTTGGCTTTTGGTCTCGGTTTTCCCCTTGTCTTGATCGTATTACTCAGCGCAATTCAAGCTAATATACCCGTGGCTCTTTTTGAGATACAGCATTTGACCCCTGGTATTACAGTTTTCGGTCTTTCTTTTATGACGCTGTTTTCGGCTACTATTATTGCAAAAGACAGGGGCAGTTCACTTCTTCAGCGTCTGTACACTACGCCTTTGACGCCGATAGATTTTATTCTTGGCTACACACTTCCCATTGTTCCGATAGCGATTGCACAATGTGCGATTTGCTATATTGTAGCAATAATACTCGGTCTTGAAATCACGGTAAATATCATATACGCTATTGTATTCATCATTCCCGTTTCAATACTTTTCATTGCTCTCGGACTTCTTTGCGGCAGTGTATTTACCGATAAACAAGTCGGTGGTATCTGCGGCGCGTTGCTTACGAATCTATCCGCTTGGCTATCGGGTATTTGGTTTGATCTTGAACTCGTTGGAGGAATTTTTCAAAAAATTGCTTATGCGCTTCCCTTTGTTCACGCTGTTGAAATGGAACGAGCGGTCCTCGCAGGCAATTATGCCCATATATTCCCTCATATATGGTGGGTGCTTGGATATGCTGCTGCCGCCCTTGTTGCAGCTGTATTACTGTTCCTTCGGCAGATGAAAAAACAATAATATAATGCAAAAAACAGAGTTTATTTTGTGTCCTATATGTAAAAACAAAACTCGGCTGAAAATGCGGGAAGATACGGAACTTAAAAACTTTCCGCTTTTTGCCCAAAGTGCAAACAAGAAATACTAATAAGCGTAAAACAGCTAAAAATAATAATTCATCAAGAGCCAGATGCAAAGACGCAGAGCCTATAAACCACGCGATTTATAGGCTCATTTTGTTTTGAGCGTAAACGAGGCACATATAACATGATCGGCGGTTTGAACATATCAAGCCGCCGTTTGCGACGACTTGCCAACCACACACGGCGGTATCTAATGGAGGTACGCCGTGTTAATTTTTTTCAATACTCACCCACCTAATATCCTACGGTCAAAAAAAGCTATCACCCACCGTCGGGATATTACGGCTATGAGTATGAACTGACAATTCAACTTAATACCGCTTACAATTCTTTATGCGCTCGTTCGCGTCTTTTCGCAGACGGGCGCATTTTGCGTTTTCGCATATATCGCTGTCGCTCGCCGCCCCTTCAATTCGACTTGGAAATCCACCCGAAACGAATTGAAAGGAGCCGAAAAATGAGCGACGTAAAAATATTTTGAGAAAAATTCCGCAAATCAGCCAAAACGCTACTTCCCAAGACCTTAAATGGACGAAAGGGAAAAGAATGACCTGCCTCCCGGCATGACGAAGGGAGGTGAGAAAATGGAACTCTGATCCCCCGGCGTGCTGCGCACTCCTTAAAATCCAAAGGCAGCAGACCTTTGATACACGAACCGATCATTGATCGTGCCGTGTGGGAGCAGGTGCAGCAGAAAAGAGGAACAAGGCGCAGACGGCGTACCAACGATGGAGAGAAAAATATGTTTTCAGGTCTCTTGGTTTGTGCAGACTGCGGAAACAACCTCCATTACAATTTCAATCAAGGCAATCCCGAGATCAATTATTTCAACTGTTCAAACTACAAGG
>JAFUPC010000035.1 GCA_017481495.1 Clostridia bacterium | reverse complement strand
TGAGACCCTTCGTCGGCTACGACATGGGCGACTACTTCCGTCACTGGCTCGATATGGGCAAGAAGATCCCCAACGCTCCGAAGATCTTCCACGTCAACTGGTTCCGTACCGACGACGAAGGTCACTTCATCTGGCCGGGCTTCGGTGACAACCTGAGAGTCCTTCTCTGGATCCTTGACCGCTGCGAAGGCAAGGTCGATGCTGTTGAAACGCCCATCGGCTTCGTTCCGAAGGCAGAAGACATCAACATCGAAGGTCTTGCGGATGTTACCCTTGACACCATCAAGGAACTGCTCACCATCGACAACGCTTCCTGGCTGGAAGACGTCGCAAACATCAAGGAATTCTACGCACAGATCGGCGACCGTGTTCCCTCTGAACTGTACGATGAACTTGCTGTTCTCGAAGCAAATCTCAAAAAGTAATTTCACATCCGAATTTCCGGCAGTCCTTGTGATTGCCTCATGAGAGCTGCCGCCGCCCCCGGTATCCTGCCGGCTGGTACGGCGGCTTTCATATTTATTTGAAGAATAGGAGACAACACCATGCTTCTGTCAGAAATTTCTCCCTCCATGATGTGCGCGGATGAGGACGGGCTGTCCGTGCTGCTTGATATGTTTGAAGAAAACGGCATAGAACACCTGCACATGGACATCATGGACGGCGTATTTGTAAACAATTTCACACTGGGTACGGACGACTGCCGCCGGATGCGGCGCAGAACGGCGATTCCGCTGGATCTCCACCTGATGATTACCGAACCGGAAAAAAAGCTTGCGTGGTTTGATATTCAGCCGGGTGAGATGGTGTCCGTTCATGTGGAAGCCACCTGCCATCTGCAGAAAGCACTTGCGGAAATCCGTGCACGCGGTGCGCATCCGGTTGCTGCCCTGAATCCCGCGACACCGCTTTCTGTCCTCGATTACGTCCTTGACGACCTTGACGGTGTGCTCATCATGACCGTCAATCCCGGCTTTGCCGGACAGAAGCTCATCCCGGCGACCCTTGGGAAGATCGCCGACTGCCGGCGGTATCTCGATGACCGCGGATACGGTCATGTGCGCATTGAGGTGGACGGCAACGTCAGCATTCCCAACGCGGAAAAAATGCGTGCGGCTGGTGCGGACATCTTTGTCGCAGGAACGTCGTCCATCTTTTGCGATGGAGATATGGGCGAAAACATCGGACGTTTCCGTGAAGCGATTCGCTGAATATGAACTTGCTGAAAGAAAAGGATTACCAATGATGGATTATAAAGTCAACGCTCTGCTTGAAAACGACGGGTTTCTCTGCGCCTGCGGAAAGGAACATTTCGGACAGCTGTCCGACTGCATCATCGGGGAAAACGCACTTGTTTCGCTTCCCGATATTTGCCGAAAACACCGTGTGACCCGCCCGTTCGTCCTCTGTGACCGTGAAACCTATGCGGCGGCTGGGGAAGCGGTCTGCAAAATTCTCTCCTCCGCGGAGATCCCGTACACACTTCACATCATCCGGCGCACCCATCCTGCACCCGATGAGAAGATCGTCGGGGAAGCGTTCATGTTCTGCCCGAACGGAACCGCCGAAACCGGCGGTGCGGACGGTGTGATCGCGGTCGGCGGCGGCGTCATCAACGATACCGGCAAGATCGTCGCGGCGGCAAAGGGCATTCCCGACATTTATGTTGCGACCGCACCGTCGATGGACGGGTACGCATCTGCTTCCTCGTCGATGGAACGGGAAGGGTTAAAGGTCTCGCTGTCCTCCAAATGCCCCGATGCGGTCATCGGCGATGCGGCGGTACTGGCAAACGCGCCCGTTCACATGATCCGCTCCGGCATCGGCGATATGCTTGCAAAATACGTCTCGGTTGCCGAGTGGCAGATCGCGCATATCCTCGTCGGGGACGAATATTGTCCCGTTGTCGCGGATATGGTGAACCATTCGCTTGCCGAGGTGCGCGCGTGTGCCGCCGATGCGGTGCGCGGTGACGATACTGCGGTCTGCCGTGCGGCGGTATGCAGACTAGCAGAAGCACTGGTCGTCTCCGGTCTTGCGATGAATTATGCCGGCATTTCCCGTCCCGCATCGGGGATGGAACATTACATTTCGCACATCCTCGATATGCGCGCGCTCGAATTCGGTACGCCGTCCGACCTGCACGGCATCCAGTGCGGCATCGGGACGTTGATGACCCTTCGTGCATACGAGCCCCTGCGCGGGTATGCACCCGACCGAGAAAAGGCACTTGCCCATGCGGCGCAGTTTGATGCGGATGCGTGGAACGACCATCTGCGCACGGTCCTCGGTCACGGCGCGGATGCGATGATCGCCGGAGAGCGCAAAGAGGGCAAATATGACCGCGAAAAACACGCAGCGCGGCTGGAAACGATCCTCTCCCGCTGGGAAGACATTCAGCACATCATCGCCGCACTGCCCCCGTCTGCGGAACTGGAACAGTTCATGCGTTCCATCGGTCATCCGACAACGGCAGAAGAGATTGGTCTTTCGCGGCAGGATATGCGTGAAGCGTTCCTCTGCGCCAAGGATATCCGTGACAAATATGTGCTCGGTCGGCTCCTCTGGGATCTCGGCATTCTCGACGAGACTGCCGACAACATCGTATGAATCCGCAAAGTCCGGTGCGGGTCCTGGACACCGCGGAATACGTCACTGTTCTGCGGGAGCTGGTGGAGTCGGGGATGGAAGCGTCCTGCGTGATTGCGGGCGGCAGTATGGCACCGTTTCTGTGCGACGGGCGGGATGTCATCGTCTTTTCTGCGCCGGATGAAAATGCCAAACCGCTTTCGCGCGGGGACATGGTCTTCTACCGACGGGACGACGGGCGGTACATCATGCACCGCATTGTACGAAAGGAAAAAGACGGAACGTATACCATCACGGGCGATGCGCAGAATGTCCTGGAACGCGGTGTGCGGCGGGAGCAGATTTTTGCCCGCGTGACAAAGGCGCGCCGCAAGGGGAAGTGGATCACACAGGGAAATTTCTGGTGGGAAGTGTTTGAACACCTCTGGATCTCGCCGTGTGTCATCCCGCTCCGCCGCCCGGTTCTGGCGGTATACGGACGGGTGAAAAAACTGCTGTCCGCGGGGACAGGAAATGGGAAAGGGGGAGACGTCGGGTCATGAAAGAGAAACAGACAACGGAAAATCATTCGCCAAACGGACAATCCAAGGGACAGCCCGCCGAACCGTCCTCCGGACAGTCCAAAGCCCTGTCCATGCTCTTATCCCGCCTGCGGGACGGCACGTTCGGGGAGATGCTCGGCGACTGGAAATGGATTCTTGCCTACTCCCGCCGTTACCGCGGAGCGATCTTCCTATATGTTGTGTTCGGCGTTCTGTCCTCTACACTGGGACTTGCGGGCAGTGTTGCCGGGAAGTATCTGATTGATGCGGTGACCGGCTTTGATACGGGAGGACTTCTGTATCTGGTTCTCCTGACCGTCGGGTGTGCGCTTTCGGGGATGCTGT
Source organism: Clostridia bacterium (assembly GCA_017481495.1). Taxonomy (GTDB): domain Bacteria; phylum Bacillota; class Clostridia; order Oscillospirales; family CAG-272; genus RGIG3925. The sequence continues at coordinate 45,986 of JAFUPC010000035.1, read as the reverse complement.
GCGGGTGTGTCATCGACCGGCTGTCGGCAAAGCTTTCCGTGCGCATCTGCTGTGATATGCAGGCGGATCTATACACATCTGTCATGGAGGGCGACTGGATGGCGGTCAGCCGGTATCCGAGCGGGGATCTGCTCAATCGGTTCTTGCAGGACACGGGAACGGCCGCGGGGAACGCGGTCTCGTGGCTGCCAAAGCTGCTGATCTCGCTGTACCAGTTTCTGGCGACGTTCTGCGTGATTCTGTATTACGACCCCGTGATGGCGGTGCTGGCACTTGCCGCCGCACCCGTACTGCTTTTGTCGTCACGGTATCTGATGCGCCGTCAGCGGGACTACGGTCAGCGCGTGCGCGAGGAATCGGGCAATCTGTCCGCGTTTGCCGCCGAGAGCTTTTCCGGCTTTGACACGGTGAAATCGTTCGGCATCACCGCGCTTTACTGCAAAAAACTCGCCGAAAAGCAGAAGCTGTACGAGAACATCAGCCTTGACTACCAGTGGTTTTCGATGAAGACCGGCGTGTGGATGAATCTGCTCGGCATGGTCGTGCAGTATGCAGCATTCGGGTACTGTCTGTGGAGACTGTGGTCGGGCGACATCACCTTCGGAACGATGACGCTGTTTTTACAGCAGAGAAGCAGTCTGACAAGCGCGTTCAATGCAGTGGTTGGCATGGTTCCGACATTCCTGTCCGCATCTGTTTCCGCACACAGAGTCAAGGAATTGATGGAACTTCCACAGGAGTGTAAAACGATACACGCAGGAAAGGCAGATAAAAGTGAAACGATACACGTTTCAGACAAAAACGGTAGTGAATCGCTACACAAAACCGGCATCACAGTCACGCTGTCCGGGATTGATTTCTCCTATGAAGAAAACCACACCGTGATCGCATCGTCGTCGATGTATGCCGCGCCCGGAGAGATCATTGCGCTCATCGGCGCATCCGGCGAGGGCAAGACCACGCTCATCCGCCTGATGCTGGGGCTCGTTCATGCGCAGGACGGAAGCATCACCTTGACAGCAGAGGACGGAACGGTGCTTTGCGCCGGTGCCGATACCCGCGCCCTCATTTCCTATGTCCCGCAGGGAAATACCGTCTTCTCCGGTACGATCGCAGACAACCTGCGCATGGTAAAGGAAGATGCCGACGACGGCGAACTCATCGCCGCGCTGAAAGCCGCCTGCGCCTGGGAATTTGTGTCCGCGATGGACGGCGGACTGTATGCCCGTGTCGGTGAACGCGGCAGGGGACTGTCCGAGGGGCAGGCACAGCGCATCGCCCTCGCCCGCGCGCTTCTGCGGGATGCGCCGGTATTGCTGCTCGATGAAGCGACCTCCGCTCTGGATGTCGCAACGGAACGCCGCGTTCTGCGCACCGTCATGGAGCGTTCCCCCGGCAAGACCGTCATCCTCACCACCCACCGCCCGACGGTGCTCGGAATGTGCAATCGCGTTTACCGCGTGATGGGAACAGAGATTACCGTGCTTTCCGAGGAGCTTTCTGCCGAGATGGCAATGGAATTTTAAGGTTCCTTGGGAAGGAAGAAAATGAAGCCCGCCTCTCGGAGGCGGGCTTTTGCACGGTTGTAGCAAATGAAAATCCTTATTTGGTATTCTTTTTCTTCATCACCCCGACAGCGCCGGCACTGATGAGGAGAATGGCAACGACCGCAAGCACGATTGCGGTGCTTCCGCCGGATTCCGCATCGGAATCGGTTTCCGTGTCTGCGGTGTCCCCGGTGACCTCTTCCGCCGCATCCGTTGTGACCGCTTCCGTTTCCACCTCGTGCGGGTAACGCAGAGTCAGGTTCTGGGAGAAGAGCCAGTCAATGAGGTCGCCGTTCGTGGTCGCAATGTCCCAGATGTTGTGGTCGGCGCCCTCGACTGCGGTGAACGTGATGCGCTCGCCGCCGGCATCCTGGATGGCGTTGACCATGCCCTCGGTTCCGGCAAACTGGACAGCGGAGTCGGCAGTGCCATGAACGCACCAGATCGGAATTTCTTTCAAAATATCGACCTTGGAAGCATCACCGCCGCCGCACAGCGGGACACCTGCGGCAAACAGTTCTTCGTGACGGACAAGGGCATCCCATGCGCCGTAGCCGCCCATCGAGATACCGATGATGTAAACGCGGTCGCGATCGCAGGCGTAATTGTCAAGAATTTCGCCAAGCAGCTTGATGGCAGTGGAAAGCGCCTTGCTTTCCGGGATCTCGTCGGTGGAATAGTTGCCGTCGGTCCACGGCCAGTCCACCCACTGCTCACCCTCCGGACACTGGGGCGCAAGGAAGATGGTTTCGGCAAGCAGCTGGGGGCGGGTCTCATAAAGCTCATCCACCGCGTGGAACATCTGAAGTTCGTTGTCATTGCCGCGCTCTCCAGCACCGTGCAGAAGCAGAATGACCGGATAGGACTTCGACGCGTCGTAATTTTCGGGCAGGATCAGGTTGTAGGGCATTTCGTAGCCGTCAAGGCTGTCGTTGACATAAACCTCCTTGACCGCGGGTTCCGGGTATGCCATGATGGGGAGGGCGCACAGAAGCACTGCGCACACAAGCCCGAGCAGGAGTACAGGATATTTTTTCATGATGATTTCCTTTCGTTTTTGGTGATAAATGCGGCAATCGCCGCAGAACCGTATTCCGGACGGAATGTCAGAGCCGCATCAGCCGGTCGATCTCCGCGCCGATGACATCCGCCATGCGGACAAAACCGGCATCGTTGGGATGGCAGGTGTCGACCGTGCAGGCATCGTGATATTCTGTGCCGAACAGCGTGTGGCCGTTGATGAATCCGGCAGTCTTCGGGTTCTTGGCATACGCCTTTTTGTAGGTCGCATACACGATGTCCCAGCGGCGGACGTCGTCCTCACGGTACAGGGCATCGGGTTTTGTGACGAAGATCACGGGAATGTCGGGGTGTGCGGCACGGATCTTGTCATACAGCTTTTCATGCGTGGCAAGCAGATGCTCCGCTGAGGGTGCGTTGTGGTCGTAGTCACAGACGAACACGGACATCGGAAGCGAAGCCATGTAATCGCAGATGGCATCCTCACCTCTTGCCGAGCCGGAGAAGCCGAGGTTGATGTGGTCGATGTTGCGCTTTGCCGAGATGATGTTCTGGTATGCGTTTCCCGGACGGGATGCGCACCCGCCCTGGGTGATGGAGGAGCCGTAATAGACGATGGGAGCTGTCGGTTTATAATCGGCACCGCCGCCAACCAGAGAGCCTTCTTTGAGACCGATCTCCAGCGAGATGACATCGTTGTAAAGCGGGAAGTGGATCGTGTAGTCGTGCATCTTGCCGTCCATATTGGGGCACTGGTAGGAGGAATAACCGTCCTTCATGCCGACCGGGGGCATGAACGTGCCGCGGAAGCCGTCTGTGCCGTTTTTCGTCTCGTATAAGTCAAATCCGGACGTTCCGGCAAGTGTCATGTGCGGGAACAGCGTGACACCCTGCATTTTGCAGCGGATGGCGATGTAGGGAGAATCCGTCGAAAACCGCACGCGCCCGCCCGCCGTGTGGATGTGCAGACCGTACACACCGTCGTTGGTCGCCCGCGCAACGTCTTCGGGCAGACGGCGGAACACGGGCTGATTTTTGTAGTCATAAAAGCCGTAAACCCGGAACGGGTCAGACCGGACATCCGTGAAGATCACGTCTGTCAGACCCATCGCAGATTCGACCTTTAAGTTCTTGTCGATTTCTTCAATACGCATTGTTTTATACCTTTCTTTATTTTTAGCTCATTACCGTCTCTCCAAGATCCGGTTCTGCGAAGAACTCGATCACGGGTGCATCGTAGCCGTCGGACTCAAAGACGATGATCTCGTTGTCGCCCTCGTGCAGCAGCGGCGCGGGAACGAACAGGGTCTTCTGCGGGCCACGGTCGTTCCAAAAACGGCCGAGGTTGAAGCCGTTGACGACCACAAAGCCCTTGTGGAAGCCGTCGAGTCGGACGAACGTGTCGGCGGGTGTGTCGTCGATGTGCAGAGTGCCGCGCAGGAACGCCGGCATATTGTCGTTTTCGGTGTCGGCGGAATAGACAAGCGGGGAGAGGTCGTCCATCGTCATCGAGGTCATGTCCCAGCCGAAGTGGAACATCTGACCGAGCCGGATGCCGTCGTAGATGCCCTTTCTGTCAAAGAGCTTCGGGCCGTAGTTGACACGTCCGCAGTTCTCAACGAGAATGTCAAGGCGCTGAGTCTCTCCCTTGCCCAGCTTGATCTTTACTTCGTCCATGCGACCGGAGCGTTCGCGGATGCCGACGAGCTTGCCGTCAAGGAAGATGTGCGCGCGGTCGTGAACGTGACCGAGCACCAGCGGCAGTTCCTCCATCGGACCGAACAGGGTGGAGGAATAAAGGATATAGCCGAAGTCCTGCCCGACCTCTTCCATGGATTTCGGTGCGGGGGCATGGGTGACGCGGCCGATCTTGTCAAGGTTCGCAAACAGCGGTGCGCGTTCGGTCAGCGTGACCTTGCCGTAAGCCGCTTTCTTTGTGTTTTCGACATTGCATTCGGGCATGACGCCGGTGTACTTTGCGATCATGTCGCGCACGGCGAAATACATCGGGGTCAAGTCACCCGCTTCCGTCAGAGGGGAAGAATAGTCGTAGCTTGTGATCGTCGGCTGATAACCGCCCGCGTGGTTCGCGCCGTTGGAGAAACCGAAGTTCGTGCCGCCGTGGAACATATAGAAGTTGAACGATGCGCCCATTTCCAGCATCGGTTCCAGTGTTTTTGCCAGTTCGTTGCCGTCGCGGACATGGTGCTTTTCGCCCCAGTGGTCAAACCATCCGCACCAGAATTCGCCGCACATCGTCGGCTGATCGGGACGGAAGTCGTTTAACACCTTGAATGCGCCGACGGGGTCGGAGCCGAAGTTGGCAACGCACGGGTATTCCGGCAGCGTGCCGCCGCCCAACATCCAGTAGCACGGGCCGTCGGAGGTGTACAGCTGGCAGTCCATGCCGTATTCCTTGTAAATGTCGGCGACCGCGTGCAGATATTCCTTGTCGTTGCCGTAGGAGCCGTATTCGTTTTCGATCTGTACCATGATGATGGGGCCATCGTTTGTGCAGAGGTACGGACGGATGCGGGTCAGAAGTTCGCGGTAGTAGGGACGGACCTTTTCAAGATACCGCGGGTCGTTGCAGCGCAGGGCAATGTCCGGATAGGACAGAAGCCACGACGGCAGACCGCCGAATTCGTGCTCCGCGCAGATGTAGGGGCCGGGACGGACGATAACCTTCAGACCGACCTTCGCCGCCGTTTCGATATAGGAAACGATGTCGAGGTTTCCCGAGAAGTCAAATGTGCCCTCCTTACGCTCGTGCAGGTTCCACGGAACGTAGGTCTCCACGGTGTTGAAGCCGCAGGCCTTCAGCTTGAGAAGACGGTCTTCCCAGTAGGCGGGAACAATGCGCCAGTAGTGCATCGCGCCGGAGATGACGACAAGCGGTTCGCCGTCCAGGAGAAAATCCTTGCCCTTGTAAGTGAATGTACTCATGTGGTTTGGTTCCTTTCGGGGTAAAAATATTGTGTTGAGATGATTATATCATAAGATGATAGAATTGTCAAGATTCTTTGTACGGATTGACACTGCCGTAGACCGTTTTTACGGCATCGTAGATGCGCTTGTACTTCTTATAATGCTCGGCATACCGCGCATGATTCTCCGCATCGGGCTGAAACGTCTTTTTTGTGCGGACAAGCGCGCGGGAGGCTTCGTGCAGGTCGCGGTAATAGCCCTTTGCGACGGCACCGAGCATGATGCACCCGACCGCCCCCGCCTCCGGATTTTCCAGCGTATGAACGGGCAGTCCCGTGATGTCCGCTTTCAGCTGCATCCAGACCTCCGAGCGTGCACCGCCGCCCGCGGCATTCAGTTGTCCGATGTTCATGCCGCCCGTTTTCAGCATTTCAATGTTCAGAAGCATCTCGTAGGTGACGCCCTCCATCATTGCTTTGTAGAACTGCGCGCGGGTCGTTTCCAGCGACAGTCCGATGACCGCGCCGTGCGTGTCCGTGTCCATATACGGCGTTGCCGCACCCGCAAAATGCGGCATGACGAGAATCCCGGTCGGGGATTTCGCGCACACATCGTCGGAAATTTCCGCATCGAGCAGACGGTAGGCACTGGTGTCTTTTTGTGCGGCAAGCAGTTTTGCATCCTTGCCCACCGTGTCGCGGAACCACTGGATGAGCGCACCGCCGCAGTAGGTAAAGGCGTTGGTCGCATACAGTCCGTCGATGGCGTGTGGGGCGGAAACGTAACCGCGGTTGATGAGCATGGGATCGGCAAGCGGCCGGTCAAAGACGGGGGTGATGCACTCGACGGTTCCCATCCCGTCAACGGAAGTCCCCGGTGTGAGCGCACCTGCGCCGACGGCGGCGCTGATCTGGTCGTGTGCGCCGTTGACGATGAGCGTGTCGGGAGAGAGGTTCAGCTCCGCGCACAAGGAGGGCAGAACGCATCCCGCCGGGGTTCCCGACGGTACGGGATCGGAGAACAGCGACACCGGGATGCCAGCCGCCCGGAGCACCGTTTCCGACCAGCGTTTGTTTACTACGTCAAACGCAAGCGAACGCGCCGCGCAGGAATAGCTGACCTTGCATTCCCCGGACAGCCGCCAGACGGCGTAGTCTTCGATTAAGAAAAATTTCCACATCCGGGCATACACATCCGGCAGGGTGTTTCTGTACCACATGATCTTCGGGAGCGTGTACATAGAATGCGGCTTCATGTATACCGCATCCTCAATGACCTTTTTCCCGCGCAGAATGTCGCCGCTGCCGGCCGAGCGGCAGAGGTCTTCGGTTTCCTTTGCGCCGCGGTTGTCGGTGTAGAGGACGATGCCGTGCAGGACGTTTCCGTTTTCGTCCACGGGAACGCCCGCCTCCCCGAATGAGGTGACGATGACGGCTTCCACCCGTTCCCGCCCGCCGGTGGCGGTGATACAGTCCTTTGCCCCCACCGCGATGACTTCGCGGATGCAGTCCCACATCACGTTCGCATCCAGCTCGTGGATGCCCGATGTGCGGGAGGCGGTGTACTCCCGATATGCCCCGGACAGGTATTTCCCGTCCGCCGTATAAACAACGCTCTTGCATCCGCTGGTGCCAAGGTCCAGTCCCATGAGTGCCATAATGAATGATTCCTTTCGTTTCTTTGGAAATTCGGTTTGGTTCTGTATCTATTATACCAGAAATTGCAGGGAAATGGAAGAGGGTGGAGGAAAAATATGGGGAAATTCTGTTTTGATGACTGTGATATATTGCTTTGGCGATGATGTTTCTTTTGAGAGAATGCAGGGGGACGGTTCGCACGATAAACCTTCCCCTTGGAGCAATGCTGTCAACTTAAGGGCGACGATGGCGTTTTTGCAAGGAAAAACAACGAAAAGGCGACAGATACGCCTGTATGCCCGTCTTTCTATCATAACCGTTCAGTGTCGTCTTTAAGTTGACAGCATCCCCCCGCTCAAAAACCATTGACAACCGCCCGCATCTGTGGTATAATCATACATAACAAAAATGAAACGGGGAGGATCCCGATGCGCCGCGCTGTTACTGTGTTTATCGTTCTGTTTGCCGCACTGAATCTGGTATTCTGGCTGTTTTGTGCGGAGAAGCTCTGGGGAGAAGATGCTGTCTCCGTACCGGCAGAACTGCTGGAAGACGACCGGGGTGCGGCGGTCACGCTGACGGTTCCTGATACGCCGCTTGTGTGGGACGGGAGCGGAACGCCGGATTTCCTTTCGGGTGTTTCGGCTGTGAACGGTTCCGGGGAGGACGTTTCACATCGGGTCACGGTCTCCGTTACCGGCGGGGGAAACAAAGAGCGCACGCTTGTCTATCAGCTCGTGCAGACAGACAGCCGGACGGTGACGGCGGCGCGCACCCTGTATCTTGAAAATTACTCGGGCCCTGCCATTGTATTCACAGGGGGTGGGGAAACGGTTGGCGAGGAGGATATTCCGTCGCTTGTGATGCTGCTTTCCACAGGCGGGGTGCTTTCGGCGGACGACGGTTTCGGGCATGACATCACCGCCGCCGTACAGATCACCTGTGACACAGAGATCACGGGGGACGGAAGCTATTCCTTTACCTTTACCGTCGGGAATCTGCTCGGCGATACCGCAACCCTGCACACCGCCCTCTCCGTCCGCGCAAAGCAAAAGGGCCCCACCCTCCGCCTGACCGCGTCTGCCGTGACACTGCCCGTTGGCGGGACGTTTGATGCGGCTTCGTTCATTTCCGCCGCATGGGACGACACCGACGGGGATCTGTCCGGTTCTGTTCGTGTGGAGGGGAATGTGGATACCGGGACACCGGGTGTGTATCGTTTAACATACACGCTGTCCAATCTGCGCGGGGAAGAAGCGGCACCACAGACACTGGTCGTCACAGTTGTGAAATAATGAAAGATAAGGTGATCGCCCACCCGGATGACCACCTTTTTGTTTGGATTTTTTATTAGATTTGTTCGATAACCTCCATTCTGACCGAGAAAATACGCGAAATATCCTTGATTTCAATGGATGGTGACAGGTTATCGAACATATCTGTTGAAGTCACCCTGTTATCCGCCGCAGCATACGAAATCCGTATCGAGGGGATTGGCAAAGAATTGCGCCTGATAATGCCGCGGCGTACAACGTGCGCCGTCTTCGGGCAGGACGATGCGGATACACTGCACGACGACTTCCCGGCAGGAAGAGCCTGTGTGCGCGGGGACAATGACCGTTTTCAGTGTGATGGGGTGCGCGTTTCCGCTGTCGTCAACGGAAGAGATCAGCACTGCAAGTGCCGTGCGCCGTCCGGGGCAGACAGAGGGGAGCGTGACCTCCAGATTCAAAATCCGCCCGCCGCCGGTCAGAGGGAGCGTTCCGCCATCCACATAGACGACATCGCCGCATCCCTGTGTCGTGAACGGAACGGGCGGAGGACACGCATCAATGATGACGTCCGTGCCGCAGTCCACCGTGATCTGCGGGGTGGGGAAGACGACCGTGTTGCCGGAAGCATCGTCGTAATCGGTTTCGGCGTTCGGGTAAACGTCACCGGTACAGGAACCTGTGTGCCGCACCGTGAATGTGAACGATGCGCCCTCGCTTCCCGTTGTGCCAAGCTCCGGGATCTGCCAGACGACGGTGTGTGCATCCGTTGTGGATGCCGTTCCCTTGGTCGGTGCGGAGAGGGAAACGACTTCAAAGCAGTCGGTCAGCGTGTCGCGGATGACCGCGTTTTTCACGCCGGGCTTTGCGATGTTGGCGGCAAGGTCTTCAAAGATCTGCTCCAGCTCCGCATCGTCCGGGGTGATGGAAACATACGCCGATGACGGCTCGGATGCCCATTCCCGCAGAGCTGCTTCGTCAATGCCTCCGGAGCCGTTCAGCCCGATGACATAGATGATGATGCCCTGCGCCTTCGCCGCCGTTGCAAAGGGTGTGGGCGGCAGACCGGCGGTCGTTTTTCCGTCGGTGAACATGACCATGACCCGCGCGTTCTGCGATGTCTGGTCAAAGAGTGCCGTGCCTTTTTCAAACGCATCCGCGTGGTTGGTCGAGCCGCCGGAGGTGAGCGCATTTACAGCGGCATCCAGCGCACCCACATCGGTGATGAGCGCGGTGTCGGCGGTCGCCGTCGTGGAAAAACTGACAATGCCGATATGACTGCCGCCCGCGATGGTCCCGCTGTCGGCACCGCCCGTGGACTGCGATATGATCTCAATAAACTTCTTTGCGCCGCTTTTCAGATTGGCAAGCGGACTGCCCGCCATACTGCCGGAGCGGTCGAGCAGGAGAACGATGTCCGTCGGGTTTGACACAATATCCGGCTCCGCCGCCAGCGACAGCGTAATATCAAACGTCCCGCCGCAGTCGATTTCCCGCGCCGAGACGGTCTTATTTGCATTGGTTACTCCCATGATGAAACATTCCTTTCAGGTCTTCCGGGGTCGTTTGGTTATGGAAGACTGTTATCAGGATATGCTGGTGGTGGGAGGAGATGACACGGGTGTATTTATTTGGCATTGACGATCAGACTGCACATAAGAAATACGGCGAACAGAATGATCCAGAGAAAGGAAAACAACCCAAAGGAAATGCTGTCGTGCAGATACAGCCACAGCAAAAGGCAACAGGCACCGATGACAATGACCGCAAGGAAGAAAAATGCAATGCCCGGCATACTGAAAAGCGGTCTGCCGGTGACTTTCAGCGGATAACCGCAGTGCGGACAGGTGTCCGCATAACAAGAAACCGTTTTTCCGCATTCGGGACACTGCATCAGTGCCATGACAGCATTACCTCCTTTGCAAACCGAAAATAAAAAAATGCGCCAACCGAAGTTGACGCATTGTAAAATACACAAACTCCGATTGTCGCCAAACAAACTCAAAACATGACAAGGCTCTGTTCCTTATACAATTTTGCAGTGGAACTTGTGATTTTACACAATTATTCTGCGCAAAATTGTATGAAAAAACAAAGCATATCGAAAAAAATACGCCTGTCATAAAAATATTGAGTTCGTTTGGCATATCCATTATATCACCATTTCAACGGTTTGTCAACAATATATGTATAATTTTTGAAAAAGCGGAAAAATAAAGAATCCCGAAGTTTTTGCATTTGAGTGCACAAACTTCCGTAAAAATCCGGTTCTATCCGATACAAAGTGAAAAACTTCCCCGATATTTCCCCCAACATCCCAAAATCTTTCCTGTCATACTTGCAAAAATCCGGATTCTGTGGTACAATATAAAGGAACATACCGATTGAGAGGAAGAAAAATCACTGCATGGCAGAAATCTATACTTATGTTGCGACCTGTCTGTTCGGGCTGGAGAAATTTGTGGGGGAGGAGATCGACGCGCTGGGGTATCAGCGGGTCTCCACCATTGACGGCCGCGTGACGTTCCGTGGGGACATCTCGGCGATCGCGCGGTGCAATCTGTGGCTGTCCACGGCGGAGCGGGTGTATCTGGTCATGGGACAGTTTGATGCGTACACGTTCACAGAACTTTTTGACAATGTAAAGAAATTACCATGGGAAAACTGGATCGGGAAAGACGATGCGTTTCCCGTCACCGGGCACAGTCTGCGCTCCCAGCTGCATTCGGTTCCCGACTGTCAGTCGATCATCAAGAAAGCGATCGTACAGCGCCTGTCCAATGAATACGGCATCTCGTGGTTTCAGGAAAACTGCGTAAAATACGCCGTGGAATTCTTTATGCTTGACAACCGTGTCACGATGATGATCGACACGACCGGAACGGCACTTCACAAGCGCGGCTACCGACCCGCCGCGGGAATCGCACCTCTGCGCGAAACGCTTGCCGCCGCGATGGTACGCATTGCCCGCCCCAGAGAAGACGTTCTGTTCTGGGATCCGTTCTGCGGCTCCGGGACGATTCCGCTGGAAGCGGCACTTTATATGACGAAAACCGCACCCGGACTGCACCGGAATTTTATTTCCGAAGAATTTTTCGACATCCCGGAAACCGTCTGGAAGCAGGCAAGGGAAGAAGCGCACGATTTGCAGAACCTCGACACCAAATTTGAAGCCTATGCCTCCGACATCGACCGGAACATGGTGCGCACAGCACAGGACAACATCGTCCGTGCCGGAATGCAGAAATATGTGAAGACGTTCCAGCACGATGCCCTCCGCATCACGACCGGCGGCCGCCGCGGAACGGTCGTCTGCAATCCTCCATACGGCGAACGCCTGATGACCGAGGAAACCGTGCGCACGCTCTACCGGGACATGGGACGCCATTTTGCGACCCTTGACCGCTGGCAGATCTACATTCTCACATCCTCGGAAACCTTTGAACGCGATTATGGCCGCCGCGCCGACAAGGTTCGCCGTCTCTACAACGGCATGATCCGGTGCGGGTATTATCAGTTTTTCAAAAACGATAAGGATTCCGGGAACCGAAAGGATTTCGCAAACCGCAAGGATCACACAAAATCCGGAACCACACAGAAAGGACAAAAATCATGAAACAGCATAAACATTCTGTTACATTCAGTCTGACGCTCCTGCTCCTCGTCACGCTCCTGTCCTCCGTCCTTTGCGCGCCCGTATCGGCGGCAGCGGTCAACCTGACAGGGGTCATGGATGCGCACGCCTATGCGGATGAAAGCATCTCCGCCGATACCGTTCTGCCGTACCGCATCTATCTGCCGGACGCGCTGTCGCCGTATTTCCCCGCCGGCGCGGACAATGCCTCCATTGTGCCGGACAGTGCGGACACGGACAGCACCGCCGAGCCTGCGGAAACGGAAGCGGTGACCGATGCGCCTGCCGCACCCCAGACGCCGCCCGAGGGGACGACCTACGGTCTTTTCATCTGGCTCCATGACGAGGACTGCCGCGGCAACGACAACACCGCGCAGATCGCGGACGATGCGAAAAACGGTCTGATGAATGCGTTCCTGACCGATGCCGCACGGGCAAACGATACCATTATTTTAGCACCCCAGTGTCCCGCCGACACCACCTGGACGGACAACGACGGTGTTCTGCTCGACATCCTGACCTCCCTTGTGCAGAATCAGCTGTCAATTTTGAACATCGACCCCACGCGCATTCTCATCGGCGGTATCTCAATGGGGGCAGAAGCGGGTTACGAGCTGATCGAAGCGCAGACCGAAGCAGGTGCGATGCAGATCGCCGCCGCGTATCTGGTTGCCGGTGTGACCGACAACACCGTTGCAAGCGAAGCGGATGCCGCACCGTATCTTGACACGGACATCTACGCGTTCCTGTCCGAAAACGACTCCGTCACGCCGTCCGACAGCGTGCGTGCGCTTGCCGACACGCTCATCACCACCTATGGCTGTACGTTCCGCTACGCCGTCTACCCCGATCTCGGTCATGAGATCTGGCACCAGGCGTTCGCCGAGGGTGACCACATCGCAAGCTTCCTTGCAACGAATGCGCCCGTGACCGAAACCGTCATGGAACCCGTGGAAACAGAAGCGACGGAAGACACCGCACCTGTCGAAGAAACCCCTGCGGAAACGGAAGCGGTCACGGAATCCGTTGAAACGGAACAGCTTGAAAATGAACCGCTCTCCATTGCCGGGATCGAAATCACCTCTGCGCTGATCGCCTATGTCATTCTCGGTGCGGCGTGTATTCTGGCTGTGATCCTGCTTCTGACGGGGTTGGTGAAGAACAGTAAGGTGAGATAAGGAAGAGGGAATATTGTCGGCTGAAAGGCGACGATGGCGGAATTTAGGGAAAAGATGTCAACTTAAGGCTTGAGGCACGGCTTTCTCTGCGTTTGTAGGGGCGGCAACCTGCCGCCCGGTGATCTGAAAATCTTTCGCACCATTGAAAGGTTTTCAACCTGTCCGGAATGTTATTCTGGGAGTTCTGACACATCTGCGAAAGATTTATTGATTTCGGTCGGCAGGTTGCCGACCCTACAAATTTGTCGAAATCGCATTACCCAATACCATATCGCCATTATCGCCCATATGTTGACAACATACCGCTGATATACTACCACCTCCCCCCGCCGTGCATCCTACCGCACGGCGGCATTTTATTCATAAAAGTATTTTCTACATCCCCAATCTCCCCAACCCCCTTGACATTTCGGCGAATCTGTGGTATCATATTTCCAACAAATATGCACAACGGAAATCACTCAAAGGAGGCAATTTTCCATGAAAAAGCAACTCGGAAACACATTCCTGCTGTCGGCACTGCTTTGCTGTGTTCTTGCGGCCGCATCCTGCGGCGGAGACGGCACGGGCGGGGCGGAGACCGGGACTGTACCCGTGGGCGGTGAGACCGATGTCACGGCGGAAACCGAAGAAATGGATGCGCTTGCGGCGCGTATGAACGTGGACGACGGTCTGGAGACGGTGGACTATGAGGGACGGACGTTCCGCATCATCGGTGACGATGCGTGTGAGGATTATTACATCCAAGACGAGGAAACCGGCGATTCGCTCGACGATGCGGTCTATGCGCGCAATCTGGCGGTCACGGATCGGTTCAATATCGTTTTGGAAGCGGCGGTCTTCGTCGAGTCCGATATGGTCACGAAGCTGAAGAACTCCGTCATGGCAGGCGACGACGAATACCAACTGTTCGCGGGTCATATCATCTACGCGGGCGCGGCGGTCTGCGACGGTCTGTATTACAACTGGTATGAAGTACCGCACATCGACTTCTCCAAGCCCTGGTGGTCGGACTCCAACATCGAAGACCTGACCTATGACGGCAAGGCGTTCATCGCAATGGGCGACTTTGCGCTGACGACCATCGACTCCACCTACTGTGTTTACTACAACAAGGAACTTGCCGCAAACTACGACCTGCCCGACCTCTATGCGCTGGTCAACGACGGAAAATGGACGCTTGACAAGCTGACGGAGATCTCCAAGGACGTCTACCGCGACGTCAACGGCGACAGCAAGGCGGGCAGCGAAGACCTCTACGGCTTTGCCATCTGGGCGCGTTCTCCCATCAACACATTCCTCTGGTCGTTCGGCGAGAAGCTGGGCAAAAAGCAGGACGACGGCACCGTTGTTCTTGACTACTACAACGACAAGGTCGTAGAAATCTATCAGAAACTCAACGACTTCTCCTGGAACAGCGAGGGTGTCTATCTCGACACCGTAAGTGTTTCCGGCACAAACACCGACAACGTGGCAATGGAAATGTTTACCAACAATCAGGTTCTGTTCATGCCGAACACGTTCCTTGTCGCAACAACCGCACTGCGCGACTTTACGACCGACTACGGCATCATCCCCTATCCAAAGTGGGACGAAGCGCAGGAGGGCTATTACACGATGGTCGACGGCGGTCATGAGGGTATGGCGATTCCTGTTTCCGTCTCGGATGTCGATTTTGTCGGCACGATCGTGGAAGCACTCAACGCGGAAAGCTACAAGCGCACCGTTCCGGTCTTTTATGACATCGTTCTCAAGACCAAGGGTTCCCGTGATGAAGAATCCGTTGCGATGCTCGATATGATCTTTGCAGGCCGTGTCTTTGACTTCGGTTATGTCTACGGCGAATTCGGTGCGGCATTCTGGGTGCAGAATCTCATCGAGAAAAAATCTGCCGACATTGCATCCTACTATGAAAAGAATCACAAGAGCTACGATATACGCATCGCAGATGCCATTGAATTCTTTGAGGAATACGAGACCCCGTAAAAAAAACAGGTCGGCAGACGATTTCCGCCGACTTTGAAAAAGGAGAATTATCATGAAAGCATCCCGCATTGCACTTTCCCTTTCTCTTCTGACCCTGCTGCTTGGCGCATCGGCATTAAGCGCCTGCGGAGATTCCTCCGGCACAACGGAGGCAACCGGGACGACGGCGGATACTGCCGCTGTCACGACCGCCGAAACGGAAGCAGTCTACATCAAAGCCAATGTACCCTCAAAGGATTTCGGCGGTGAGACTTTTACGTTCTACGGGCGTATCTATGAGGGCGCCTGGTCTGCCAACGATATTTTCTCCCATGAGGAGGACGGCGAGCAGATCAACGATGCCGTTTATGCGCGAACCGCCTATATTGAGGACACCTACAACGTCAAACTGGATGCCATCGAAAGCGGTGACGGCACCATCACCTCCTACGCCAAGACCTACATCACCGCGGGTGACACCTCGTTTCAGGCGATTGTCTGCGATGCTTATGATGCGGGTGCGCTGTCCGTGGAGGGAATGCTGCTGGACTTAAACGAGGTCAGCAATATTGATTTGTCTCAGGAATGGTGGGCGCAGGCGACCAACGCTTCTCTTTCCATTGCGAACCGGCAGTTCTACGCGACGGGTGATCTTTTCATCATCGACAACAAGGCAACACGGATGTTCTTCTTCAACAAGGACATTATCAATGAACTCGATCTGGAAAATCCCTATGACTTGGTAGAACAGAACAAGTGGACGATTGAAAAATACATCGAGCTGTCCGAAGCGGCGATCTACGACCTCAACGGTGACGGTCAGCTGACCCGCGACACCGACCGTTACGGCACGATGGCGCAGACGACACTCGGCGCGATCCTTTATTACGCATCCGGCAATCTGCTGACTGACAAGGATGCAAACGACCTGCCGTATGCCGTCTGCGGAACGGAATCGGCGCTGTCCGTCATGGACGGGATTTCCGGCATGATCTCGGGGCTTTCCTCCATCTCCCTGTCCGGTGAGACCGGTGTTTCCGGCGGTACGCATCCGGACAATGTCATGTACTTCATGGACGGCCGCGTGCTGTTTGCACCGGAGGTGCTGATGCACATCGAGACCATGCGCGACTGTGAAGTTGATGTCGGTATCGTCCCGCCGCCCAAGTATGACGAAGCGCAGGACGCTTATATCTGTTATGCGGACGGCTGGTGTGTCAATGTCGTCTCCATTCCGTCCACGAATGTCAATGCGGATGATGCCGGGTTGATTTTAGAGGCAATGGCGGCGGATTCGCTGAACAATCTGACCCCCGCCTACTTTGATGTGGTTCTGACCGACAAATACGCCCGCGACGAGCAGTCCGTTGCGATGCTGGATCTGATCCTTGACTCTGTTGTCATGGACAATGCCAACATCTTCTCGTGGGGCAGCATCGAATCGACGGTCGCGGATGCCATCTACAAGGGCGGCGCCATCGCATCGTCCATTGAAAAGAAGCTGACCGGTATGCAGAAAGCCATGGATAAGACTGTGACTGCCATCGAAGCCATTGAACAGTAAAAAAATTACGGAGGAGCGCATTACTGGCATCCCATATTCCTCAAAATAATACATTCCAAACAGGAGACTCCATTATGAAACGAACCCTCATCTCCGCGTTTGCACTTCTGCTTGCCGCCGCGGCGTTTTCTGCCTGCGGTGATGCAAAGGAGACCGGCGCGAAAACCACAGAAGCCGTATCGCAGACCGCGGCGGAAACCGAACCCGTTACCGAAGCCTATACCGGCCCCGATCTGCCGGAGGCGGATTTCGGCGGCGAAACCTTTGCGTTCTATAACAGCTGTATCTGCGACTGGATGGCAATCAACACCGTCACGGCGGCAGAGGAGACCGGCGACACGCTGAACGATGCCGTCTATCGCCGCAATCTTGCCGTTTCCGAGCAGTACAACGTGGAATTCATGGAATACCAGAACGGCGACAACGCGCTGAAATCCGTTATGAACCTGGTTTCCGCGGGCGATACGACCTATTCCATCTTCCTCCTCCGCGAGGAACCGGCGTTCAACGTCGTGCTTCAGAACGGTGCGATGGATTTTGCGGATATTCCGTACCTTGATCTGGATGCGGAATGGTGGCTGCAGTCGTCACTGGAAAATATGTCCCTTGACAACCGTGTGTATTTCGGTATCTCGACCTTTGATACCACACATTACGACGGTACCTCCACGCTGTATTTCAACAAGACCCTCATCGACAATTTTGACCTTGACGACCCCTATCAGCTGGTCGCAAACGGTACCTGGACGATCGACAAAATGTCCGAGATGGCACTCGCGGTCGCCGCAGACATCAACGGCGACGGTCAGTGGGGGAACGAAGACCGCTACGGCTATTCCTCCCATGAAATTCTGATTACCCGCTACCTGATGGCAGGCATGGGCGCGCCGCTGTCTCTGTCCAAGGACGACGACGATATGCTGTACTACGATATGACGAGCGATTTCTACATTGAACGGCTGATGAAAGCGGCGGAGATCATCTCGCAGGAGGACGGCTTCTATCATCCGGGCGCGACTTCCGAAAACCACGGCGGCTACGAATACTTCCTTGAGGGCAATGTCCTCTTCTACAACGAGACCCTCGGCAACGCGCAGAAGCTCCGCCAGATGACACTGGATTTCGGCATTCTGCCAGCACCGAAGTTTGACGAAAACCAGACTGAATATTACAACGATGTCATCGAAGCGTACTTCATGCTCGTTCCGGTCACGAACCCCGACCTTGATCGCACCGGCATCCTGATGGAATCCCTTGCCTACGAGTCCCTTGACACGGTTCTGACCGCCGCGTATGACGGAATGCTGCAGGGTATTGTCTCCCGCGACACCGAGTCGGAGGCGATGCTTGACCTGATTTTCGACACACTGTCGTACAATCATCCGGTCGGCTTTACCTATACCTGCACAAATCTCTTCAACCGTATTTTCACGGGAAAGACCGATTTCGTCTCGTATCTGACCAAAAACGAGTCCAAGATCGAGAAAGCGATCGAGGATGCCATCACGGCGTACAGGGAAAACAACGGATAAATGACATAAACCAAAGACCGTCCACACCGGACGGTCTTTTTCATTTAATATAAAGGAAACCTGTCTGTCACTGTGCCGTCATCTGCACCGTATGTGTTTTCAGATACTCCACCCAGCGGGTCGAGAAGACACCGCCGATGTGGATGCCGTCCGAGGTTGCATCGGAATAAAGATTTCCGGTCTCGTCGGTCAGAACCTCGCCGACGTTGACAAAGCACACGAATTTTTCATTGCACATTTCGACGATCTTCTGGTTGAACGTCGCAACGGAGACGTTGTTGATACAGCTCTGGTAGTCCGCGGATTTTGCCCATTTTTCCTCATTGATGGGGAGAATGGACTGCACATAGATGATGGCATCGGGATTGACCTCCCGGATGCGGTCGATGATCTGGGAATAATAGTCGATAAACGATGCAATCGAACCCCAGCCAAGCTCATTGACACCGAACATCAGATAGACCTTTTTGAACTCCACCAGCTCCAGCGCATGGGAAATGGTCGTGAACGTGCCGTCTGTCAGCGGAATGATCTCCTTTGTGAAGACCTGCGAGACGTTCAGACCGATGGAAGCAAAATACCGTGCGTTCAGCGGAACCGTCTTCTGGAGACCTACGATCAGCGAATTGCCGATGAACAGGGCATCGTCGAAGTAGTCGTCGCCGACCATTTCGCTTTCGGGAACGGCACCGGATACGTCATAAGTCGGGATCTCGATGGGAATGATCTCCTCCTCCGGCGGCGGAAGCTGGGCGGCGAGCCGGGCGATTTCCAGGGATTCCCAGGTATAATCTTCCATATCCGCAAGCGAAACGGATGCACAAAGCAGTACCGGCGCACCGTCATTGTCATAAATATGATAAAAATAGAGATGGCCGTCGTCCATGGCGATATTCACGAAGCTGGACGGATCAGCATTGCAGATGGAATCAAGATAAGCACTGTCCGCGTTCATGTCCAGTGATGCAAAGGAGGTTTCGAATCCGGTGCGCATCAGGGCGGCAAGCGGTGTTGCCGCTTCGGTCATATCGTAGACGTCCAGCGGTGCGTAAACACCGTTTGTTTCTGTGTCGTAGATGAGAACGATGACATAACGTTGGGTCGTGTTTTCCGCGGTATTCACGACCGTGCGGACGAACGCCGCGCTGTAAACGTGCTCGGAGGTGTGCAGGGTGTAGTCGATGGAAACGACCGTGCTTCCGCCCTCGCGCAGGGTATCCTCTGATACGGCGGAGGTGACAAGGGATACGATCGTCGTTTTGCAGTAATCGTCAAAGCCGTCGGAATCGGTATCCGGCATTGCCGCGTACACGCGGTTTTCCGCATTATAGGAGAGGGTGGTCGGGAACGGGTCGCCCTCGTGGGGCAGGGGGAGATACAGAATGTCCTCCTCCTCGGTATAATAGGGGACGGGCGGCTCGGTAACAGCTTCGGTCACGGGTTCTGTCGTGATTTCCTCTGTGGTGATGGCTTCCGTTTCCGTTCCGTCGGCAAGAACCTCTGCAAGCTCACCGGCACCGATGTCCTGCCGGTTCATTTCCGTGAGAATCAGCGCCGCCATGCCTGCGACAAGCAGAAGCAGAACGGCGAATACGGCGCACAAGATTCTGTGTCCCCTGAGAAAAGACAAAAACATGGCTGTCGTGTACCCGCATCAGAGGACGACCGGCGTCTTGTCGATGACGAAATGCACCGGAAGACCGTGTTCGTAGCGCGGCGCGATCTCACCCTCACACAGGGGGAGGATGTAATCGACACACGCATCGGTGACGTTGTTGCCGGCTTCATTGATAAACGCATCCGGCACACAGCGGACATGGTTTGCCGCGGAAGCAATGTCGATGCCGCAGATGTCAACGGCGTAGGTATCTCCCGGAATGCGGGTGAACGCCATCATCTGCGCGGTCGCACCCCTCACCGCCGCTTCCACTGCCGCCATGCCGACACGGACGGATTCCGCGATGTCGGTTTTTGAAGCCAAGTGGGAAGCGCACCGCTGCATGATGTTCAGCTCAATGGAACGCACCTTGGTGCCGAACTGCTGCTTGATCGCCATTTCGAGCGACCGTCCCGTGCCGGACAGGTAGGCATGACCGAAGATGTCCACCATACCGGACTGACTGCCCTCGCCGACGTAATGCCCGTCCGCGTGGCGGATGCCCTCGGAGACCGCGATGACGACGTTGGGATGGCGTTTCAGCGCCGCTTCCACATCATAGAAGAACGATGTGTAATCAAACGGCCGCTCCGGCAGATAGATATAGTCGGGAGAAACGCCGCAGTACCGGCGGGGAAGTGCGGCGGCACAGGTCAGCCAGCCTGCATCCCGTCCCATGATCTCGACAATGGTGACGGCGGGAACGGTATAGACGGCGCAGTCGCGGATGATCTCCTGCATCGTTGCGGCGATATACTTTGCCGCGGAGCCGTAGCCGGGCGTGTGGTCGGTGCCGCAGACATCGTTGTCGATGGTTTTCGGTACGCCCATGACACGGATGTCATAATCCTGCATTTGTGCGTAATGGGACAGCTTTGCAACGGTGTCCATCGAATCGTTGCCGCCGATGTAGAAGAAATAACGGATGTTGTATTTTGCGAAAATGGAAAAGAGCTTCCGGTAGGTGGGGTCGTCCGCCGCATAAGCGGGAAGCTTCTTGCGGCAGGAGCCGAGTGCGGCGGCGGGGGTATAGGCGAGTGCTTCCAGGTCGTCCTCGCCCCGGAACTGCGTGCCAAGCTCCGTGATCGTTTCGTTTAAGATGCCCTCAATGCCGTTCACGGCACCGAAGATGCGGTCGATGTCGGGACACGCGCGTGCGCCGCGGATGACGCCCGCTAAGGTCGCGTTGATGGCGGCGGTCGGTCCGCCGGACTGTCCGATGATGGCATTGCCTTTTAATCTGTTGTTTGTCATTTATATAAAATCCTCTCGGTGGATGGTAGTGTCGTGGGATGATTGCGTGCTGTATATAGTATACCACATTTTGGCGTATCTTTCAAGGACGGATATGCCCATTTTTGAAAAAATTTTTCGCTTTGGGAAAAAGTTTTACATTTTATTCACACGCGGTTTCCGATGTTCTGCTATAATATAATACATCATACTATACTATGTCCATGTATGATGTTTTCACGAAAAGGAGAACTTTCATGAAGCAATATAAATATAAAAAACAAAACACCCTGATCGCTCTGCTTCTCTCCGCCGCGTGTCTGCTCGGCGGATGCTCAAAGTCCGGCGACGGGGAAGAAACCGATACGCAAAGCGATATCGTCGGTGCGGTGGTCTCCGAGGGGAATCCCACATCCATGACGGAGACAGAAGAAGTCACAACGGCGGCGATTACGACCGAAGCCGTGACCGAAGAAACAACCGAAGCCGTCACGACCGAGACCGTCACGGAAACCGAAACGGAATCGCCCGTCATCATCCTGACACCGGTGGAAACGGAAACGCCCTCGGAAACGGAGTTTCCGGTAGGGACCGAACTCCCGTCGGAAACGGAGACCGAACCCGCCGTTCTGCCGGACACGGAGCCTGTGACCGATGCCCCGGTCGTGGAAACGCCCAAACCCGTCATCGACCTGTCGGACAAAGCCGTGCGCGGCGGAGATGCCGTGACGGGAACGCTGGAATCCGCACAGTCGGAGTACATCAGACTGCTGGTCGATTACAGCCTGCTCTGGGGAGAAAACGGGGATTATATGCTGACGCTGGAGGTCGGGCTGTCCTATTACGAGTTGTGGTGCAGTGAGAAGTCCGCAAACGGTACCATCACCGTGGACGGCGTTTCGCGCACGTTCGCCTCTCCCGCTATCGAGCATGAGGAGCACCGGGAGGAATATACCTCGTTCTTTACGCAGACCTACAACTGCACCGGAAACACGACGGCATCCATTGATGTTTCGTGGATCTTCGGCGGCACTTACGGCGGTACGGAGATCGGCACGCTGTCCACCGGCGCGATCCTGCAATGGGAAATGCCCGGCGATGACACCCCCGATCATACCGCCGCCGCGGAAGTACCGGCTCCTGCCGAGCCGGAACCCGTTGAAACGGAAAGCGTGACGGAAGCAATTACGGAAGCTGTGACCGAAATCGAAACGGAGATCGTTCCCATTGAGCCGGAAACACCGGCGGGAGCATGATAAAATAAGAAAATTTTTTTAGAGGTGTGATACGACAGTGTCTTTTGTGAGAGGCACGGATATCGCACCTCTTTTTGGTGTTGTCAATGTAAGAAAGATGGCATTCAATATTGTCTGTAGTGATTTGAAAATTTTTTGCACCATTGAAAAATTTTCGGTCACCGCATTACGGTGACGGTCACCGCGTTGCAGTGATGTACCTCATCCACCGTTGAGTCCCTGCCCAACGGTCCCAGAAGATGCAAAGCATCTTCGCCCCTTAATCCCCAAGGGGAAGGTTTATCGTGCGACCCTTCTTGCTTGCATCCTTGCCAAAGTAAAGTTTAATTGTTGCAATGCACCACGGACGTAGAGAGGATTTCAAGCATCCTTCACAATTTTTTCACAATTAACAGATTGTTCACACAAATCTGTGTGAGCTGCGGTATAATATAATAAAGATGACCCGAATTTTAGAAAAAAGGAGTAAATATTATGAAAAAGAACACCACAGCGGCACTGTTTGCCCTCCTGCTCTGCGCAGGACTGGCGGCGGTTTCCTGCGGCGATGCTGCAGGGGATGCGACCGTTACGAACGCACCGGACAACGCCACCGAAGCCGTGACCGAAACCGAAACCACCGAACCCGACCCGTTTGCGGAATTTGACTACGGCGGCGAGGACATCCGCATCTACACCTCCATCAATGTCGCATCCGGCGTCGGTAATTCCAACTATCTCATCGAAGGCCCCGAAGAGGAGACCGGCGACGTCGTCAACGACTCCGCCTACACCCGCAACCGCACCGTTGAGGAAATTCTCAACGTCAATCTCGTCTACACCCAGCTGGATGCCGACTACAACAGCTGCGGAAAAGAGATCCAGAAGTTCATCATGGCGGGTGAGGACGTCTACGACATCGTCATCAACGACCTGTTCCCGATGGCGAATTTGTCTGTCGAAGGCAATTTCTATAACATTGCAGAAGCACCGTACATCGACTATTCCCAGACCTACTGGTACAAGGATTATATGTCCCAGCTGTCGCTGGACGGCGGCGCGCACCAGTATATTCTCGCCGGGGACTATTTCATCGACGTTCTGCGCTCCGCGCACGCGCTGTATTTCAACAAGACCATGCTTGCAAGCCTGTACGACGACGGCGATGTACTCTATAACGAAGTCAACGCAGGCACATGGACATATGACAAGATGCTCTCCTACACGACGGAAGCCTATCAGGATCTGAACGGCAATGGCAAGGCGGACAACGAAGACCGGTTCGGTCTGGTCGTCATGCAGACCTGGGGTCCATCCATTCCGTTCATCATCTCCGCGGATCTCGAATACACCACGCTGAACAGCGATGGCACGCTGACCCTTGCGATGAACAACGAAAAGAGTGTGGAGCTGCTCATCACGCTCAACGATATTTTCTACGACAAGGGCACCGGCAACGCGCTTGACATCTTTGCTTCTTCCACCACGCAGGATGCGGACACGACGAATCTGTTCAAGTCCGGTCAGGCGCTGATCCTCGGCTACAACCGTCTCGGTTCGTTTGACGACCTGCGCGACATGGAGGACGAAGTCGGTATTCTTCCGTACCCGAAGTTTGACGAAAACCAGGAAAACTACATCTCCTCCTCCCATGACACCACCGAAATCGGTGTCATTCCCGTCACCTCTTCCAAGTTTGATATGACCTGCGCCGTTCTGGAAGTTTTGAACCGAGAAACGCAGAAGATCGTTCTTCCCGCATACTACGAGACCGGTCTGAAAGTCAAATACTCCCGCGACGACCTGTCCTCCCAGATGATCGACATCATCCACGACAACATCGGCGGCTCGTTCGCGCTGGCGTACTCCTCCTACTGCTCCGACATCTTCTTGAAGTCCTCGTTCTATGAACCGCTGATTGCGGCGAAGACGGACTTTGTGTCCAACTATGTCAAGCGTGAGACCGGCGCACAGAAGAAGCTCGACAAGATGGTGGAATCGTTCAACGCCATTGAACAGTGAGAAATTGATTCTGTAATGATATTTGCAAGGGGCGGCAGGGGTGCCGCCTTTTGCTTTGGAGATTTCTTCGGTGAGAAGACGGGCGGGAAGATTCGCACGGAAGCCCCACTCCCCCCTGCATTTCCGCTGCAGGCGGAAATGCTGTCCCCCCTCTCGGGATCTGCCCCATTGTTTCTTTCATAATCGAACCTCCATTTTAAGTAATTGGATTGTGTATATATTATCGCATATGATTTACACAAAATGAAGCGACTTAAAAAATGAGTTTAATTAAACTTTGCGTTGAGTTTATTATAAACAACAGTAATAATTTATCTACGCATTTATTATACCACAATGATTACCAAGATTCAACAATTTTCGGCAGAAATCCGGTGTTTGAAGTGGATTTTTATTACGATTGAAATACAGAAAGCGTTTTTTACTTAATTATGTGCTTATGTAACGTTTTGTCAATGAAGTTCTGAACGCCATTTACATCACAATTCATTATGTTTTTAAATCTTAACCAATGTGAATAAATTTGTTAAAATCTTATCATTTGACATCCCCTCCAAAAATTTTTGCAATCGGAATCGGAAATTTTTCATCAAAAAATGCGGGAATTTACAGAGAAAATCTTGACTTTTTTCGCAAAATGATGTATCATATATAAGGAATCATTTGAAGGAGGTGCGCCGTATCGTAAAACTTGTGATAAGCGATGCAGATGGAACATTACTTCATCGCGGAAAGTTGATAGATGAGAGAACCTTCGGGCGGATGCTGACTGCGCTTGGCACAAGGAGCATTCCGATGGTCATTGCGAGCGGACGCACATATCCGGAGCTGAAAAGTCTGTTTTCTCCTTATGAAAATCGGCTGGTCTTCTTTGCGCTGGACGGGGCTGTCGCCATCGCAGGCGGGCAGAGGCTCTGCGCGTTTCCGCTTTCGCTTGCCGCCGTTGCCGATGTGCTGGCACTTTTGAGTGTATCCGGAATCCGCGGTGCGGAATTCTGCACGCGCGACACCGTTTATCTCTACGCGCGGGACGAAGCACTTGCCGTCTCTGAGGAAGCACGGCTGGGTGATGCACTGCGTGTTCTGCGCTACCGCGCGGACAAAGAAGCCTCCCCTCTCCCGGGGGAAGCTACCGCAATCCCTGATGAACCTGTTTACAAAATTGTCATTTACAAAAAACGGGGTGCGGAACCCTTTCTCCTGCCGACCGGAACACGGGCTGTCTACGAAAGTCCTGTTGTAACCGAGCTTGTACGGGCGGACGTCAGCAAACGGCGGGCGGCGGAAGTCGTCTGCGGGGCACTGCACACAGAACCTTGTAACCTGCTCGTCTACGGCGACGGCGAAAACGACCGGGAACTGCTTT
The DNA here is from genome assembly GCA_017481495.1 of Clostridia bacterium. Classification (GTDB taxonomy): domain Bacteria; phylum Bacillota; class Clostridia; order Oscillospirales; family CAG-272; genus RGIG3925. Next base: position 20,197 of record JAFUPC010000035.1, on the reverse strand, counting down.
TATGGGCAGCGGAATCCGGCGGCCGTGCCGTGACTGTCTACGGGGCAAAGCACGAGTTGTTCTCCGTCACCCGTTATCATACCGGAAATGTCGCGGACTCCGTTCTGTACTTCCTCTCGGAGGACGACCGCGAAGCAAAAAAAGCCGAGGAAGACCGAAAACGCACAGAAAGGATAGCGAAATACAAAAACCATGGTTAAATACAACATCATCGACATGGAACGCACACCGCGTATCGGGCATCTCATCGACGCCCTGTTTGATCATATGCCGGAAATCGAAGCCGACCGCGCGGTGCTTCTCACCGAATCGTACAAACAGACCGAGGGCGAACCGATCGTCACCCGCCGCGCAAAAGCATTTGCGCACATCTGTGAGAATCTCCCCATCGTTATCCGCGACGAGGAACTGATCGTCGGCAGCGCAACCAAGGTTGCCCGCGGCTGTCAGGTGTTCCCGGAATATTCCTTTGACTGGCTGGAAGCGGAATTCGATACCGTTGAGACCCGTACCGCCGACCCGTTCCATATCTCCGAAGAAACGAAAAAGACCCTGCACGAGGTCTACAAATATTGGGGCGGCAGAACGACCTCCGAGCTTGCGACCTCCTACATGGCGCCCGAAACCCTGCTTGCGATGAAGCACAACATCTTCACGCCCGGCAACTATTTCTACAACGGAATCGGTCATGTCACCGTCAATTACGGCAAAGTGCTGAAAATTGGCTACCGCGGCATCATCGAAGAAGCAAAAGCGGAACGTGCCAAGTACGGCTTTGAGCATCCCGAATACGCCTCCCGCACGCATTTCCTGGATGCGGTCATCCTGAGCTGTGAAGCGGCAATCACTTATGCCAAGCGTTATGCGAAGCTGGCGATGGACATGGCGGACGCCTGCACCGATGCACAGAGAAAGAAAGAACTGCTCACCATCGCCATGAACTGCGCGCGCGTTCCCGAAAACGGCGCACAGAGCTTCTACGAAGCCTGCCAGTCCTTCTGGTTCATCCAGATGCTTTTGCAGATCGAGTCCTCCGGTCACTCCATCTCGCCCGGTCGGTTTGACCAATATATGTATCCTTATTATAAAGCGGATCTCGAAGCCGGTAAGATCTCCCCCGTCTTTGCGCAGGAGCTGATGGACTGCATCTGGGTCAAGTTAAACGACTTAAACAAGGTGCGTGACGCCGCATCCGCCGAAGGCTTTGCAGGTTACTCCCTGTTCCAGAACCTGATCGCCGGCGGTCAGACCCCCGACGGTCGCGATGCGACCAACGACCTCTCCTTTATGTGCATCCAGGCAACGAAGCACGTTCTTCTGCCGATGCCGTCGTTCTCTGTCCGTGTCTGGAACGGTTCTCCCCACGAATTTCTCTTAAAAGCCGCCGAGCTGACCCGCACCGGTGTCGGTCTGCCCGCGTACTATAATGATGAAGTCATCATCCCGTCCCTGCTCAGCCGCGGCATTGCCATTGAAGATGCCCGCAACTACAACATCATCGGCTGTGTCGAGCCGCAGGCGCCCGGCAAAACGGACGGCTGGCACGATGCCGCGTTCTTCAATATGTGCCGCCCGCTGGAGCTGGTTATGAACGCAGGTGCCGACAAATCCGGTGCGGAAGCCGACGGTGTCCAGATTGGCCCGAAGACCCCGGACGTCACGACGATGAAGACGTTTGACGAATTCTTCGATGCGTACAAAACGCAGACGAATTATATGCTGAAGCTGCTTGTCAACGCCGACAACGCCATCGACATGGCGCACGCAGAACGTTGCCCGCTTCCGTTCCAGTCCTGCATGGTCGAAGATTGTATCGGCCGCGGCAAGTCCTTACAGAACGGCGGTGCGATCTACAACTTCACAGGCCCGCAGGGCTTCGGAATTGCCAACATGACCGATGCGCTGTACGCGGTAAAAACACTGGTGTTCGAGCAGAAGAAGCTGACGATGGCGGAACTGAAGGAAGCCGTCGAGCACAACTTCGGCGAAGACATCTCCGACAAAATGGCAAGTCTTCTGACGACCAAGGAAATCGAACGTCTTGCCGCCCAGGGCAAGCCTGTCTCCGAAAACACCATCAAGGAAACCTTCAAGCGCCTGAAATCGCAGGGCAACACCTCTGATTTCCAGCGTGCAAGATACAAAAAGGTTCGCGTCCTCATTGATACTGTTCCGAAATACGGCAACGATGTCGAAGAAGTGGACAATTTCGCCCGCGAGGTCGCCTACACCTACTCCCGCCCGATGGAAACGTTCAAGAACCCCCGCGGCGGTCAGTATCAGGCAGGTCTCTATCCCGTCTCCGCAAACGTGCCGCTCGGCGCGCAGACCGGTGCAACCGCAGACGGACGTCTTGCATTCGCGCCCATCGCGGACGGCGTTTCTCCTACTGCGGGCAAGGACACGCACGGCCCGACCGCATCCTGCAACTCCGTCTCCCATCTCGACCACGGCATTGCCTCCAACGGTACGCTGTTCAACATGAAGTTCCATCCGTCTGCGCTGGAAGGTCAGGCGGGTCTGGAAAGCTTCGTTGCGCTCATCCGCGGCTACTTTGACCAGAAAGGCAGCCATGTGCAGTTCAACGTCGTCAGCCGTGAAACCCTCATCGACGCACAGAAGAATCCCGATAAGTACAAGTCCCTGGTCGTCCGCGTGGCAGGCTACTCCGCGCTGTTCACAACCCTTTCCAAGTCCCTGCAGGACGACATCATCAACCGGACGGAGCAGTCGCGGTTCTGATACCAGAATCATCAATCCCCACAGGAGGTGCTGCCGCATTGCAGACTGACAATTCCATATACAATACCCGGGGCCGCATCTTCGACATCCAGAAATTTTCCGTCCACGACGGTCCCGGCATCCGTACCATCATCTTCTTGAAAGGCTGTGTCCTGCGCTGCCGCTGGTGCTGTAACCCCGAATCCCAGAACTGGGAGATCGAAACGATGCTCCAAAACGGTGTAAAAAAGGTCATCGGCTACGAAACGACCGTCGCCGAGGTCATGAAAACCGTTTTACAGGACAAGCCCTACTACCGCCGTTCCGGTGGCGGGGTCACGCTGTCGGGCGGGGAAACGCTCTGCCAGCCGGAATTTGCGCGTGCGCTGTTCACGGCGTGCCACGAAAACGGTGTCAACACGGCAATCGAAACCACGCTCTGCGCGGAATGGGACGTCATCGAACCTTTTTTGCCGCTCATCGACACGTTTCTTGTGGACATCAAGCACATGGATTCCGAAAAGCACCGGGAATTCACGACCCAGCCAAACGAACTGATCCACGAAAACATTAAAAAGCTTGCTCATGCCGGTGCGAACCTCATCGTCCGCGTTCCCGTCATTCCGACGTTCAACGACACGCCGAAAGAGCTTCACGACATCGCGGTATTTGCCTATGAGGAGCTTGGTGTCAGAGAAATGCACATTCTCCCCTACCACCGCCTCGGCTACGACAAATACATCGGTCTCGGCCGCGACTACCCGATGGGCGATCTGCCCTCCCCCGACAAAGACAAAATGGAAATGCTCCGCCGCATCTGCGCATCGACGGGAATTATTTGCCACATCGGCGGATAACCTACTTTTTCTTGAAAGAAAAAGTAGGCAAAAAGAACTTTGCTTTGCTGCGCATTTCTAATAAATCAACTGCGTAATGATTCAGACAGGCAGAAGCAAATAAAGGTGCTTTTCATTTTCAAATGAAGAGAAAAGGTATAAAATCAAGATGAAACAACCATCCACCATCGTCCTGCCCGACAACGCGAGCCAGGATGCCGCGGGAAAGGTCCGCATTATCCAGGAGCTTGTTCCCGGCAAGCAGATCACGCTTGCGCACATCATCGCAAGCCCGGACAAAATCCTATATCAGAAGCTCGGTCTTGACCCGACCGTGGACTGGTCGCACGCCGCCATCGGCATGATCACCCTGTCCCCGGCGGAAACCGCCATCATTGCGGCGGACATTGCGACCAAGGAATCGGGCGCGGAAATCGGTTTTGTCGACCGGTTTTCGGGAACCCTGCTCATCACCGGCTCCATTTCCGACGTGGAAGCGGCGTTCCGCGCAACGCTGTCTTACTGTGAAGAAAAGCTCGGCTTCTCCGTCTGTCCGCTGACAAAGACCTGATTTTCATCGCACATGAAGAAGATCATTCTCATCGGCCGCTCGGAAGCGGGTAAAACCACATTGAAGCAGGTTCTGCGCGGCGAAGCGGTGGAATATGCGAAAACGCAGTCCATCAACTATTACGACATTGTCGTTGACACCCCCGGCGAGTACATCCAGACCCGTCATCTCGGCGGCGCGCTGGCAGTCTACTCCTACGAGTCCGATGTCATCGGTCTGCTGGCATCCGCAACGGAACCCTACACCCTGTTCGGCCCGTGCATCGCGGCGACCGCGACCAGACCCGTCATCGGCATCGTCACAAAATGCGACGAGCCCGGCGCAAAAGTCGAAATGGCATACGGCTGGCTGAAAGAAGCCGGCTGTGACCCCATCTTCTGCGTCGACTCCGTCACCCGCCGCGGTGTTGATGAAATCATCCGGTATCTTGACCGGTAAACCTCCCGTGTTTCTGTAGGGGCGCCCATTGGGCGTCCGTAACATAGGGCTATGATGTCGAAATATTATGAAAATAACATTATGATATGTTTTTCAAGCGATATCGCCTGCATATCGTTTGGTAACGAATGCAAGGTTTCGCGAAGCGAAACCATATGGGCGCCCCTACAAAATAGGAAAATACGCATTTCAAAATCCCGTTAAGTCCGCACTGCCCAAAACCGGCAACTGCGTTCTTATATATACAACCAAAGTCAACCCAAAATCTTTTATACAAAGGAGATCAAAATCATGGCATCCGAATACGCTATCAAACAGCAGATCTGTGAGATCGGCAAGAGAATCTACGACAGAGGCATGGTCGCCAACAACGACGGCAACATTTCCGTCAAGATCGGTCCCGATGAATTCCTCTGCACCCCGACCGGTGTCTCCAAGGGCTTCATGACCCCTGAGTACATCTGCAAAATCGACTCCAAGGGCAACGTCCTGCACGCATACGAAGGCTTCAAGCCGTCCTCCGAAATCAAGATGCACCTCCGCGTCTACCGTGAGAGACCCGATGTCATGTCCGTTGTCCACGCACATCCGATGTACGCGACCGGTTTTGCCATTGCAGGCATCCCGCTGACCGCACCCGTCATGCCCGAAGCGATCATCCAGCTCGGTTGTGTTCCGATCGCAGAATACGGCACTCCCTCCACCGAAGAAATTCCGGACGCTGTTGCAAAGTATGTTCAGCACTACGATGCAGTCCTGCTGGAGAACCACGGCGCACTCGCATTCTCCGATTCTCTGCTCAACGCATACCACAAGATGGAATCCGTTGAATTCTACGCACAGCTGATGTTCATCGCAAAGATGCTCGGCGGCCCGAAGGAGCTTTCCGAAGCACAGGTCAAGAGACTGTATGAACTCCGCCGTCAGTTCGGTATGAAGGGCAAGCACCCGGCAGATCTGTGTCCTGTTCTCGCACAGGGCAAGACTCCGTGCCCCAACTGTGACTTCTCCGGCTCCGACTGCGCAACCTCCAAGGCTGCAAACGCCGCTCCCGCAGACAACGACCTCGTTGCAGAGATCGCAAAGCGCGTTCTTGCTCAGATGAACAAGTAATTTTTTAAGCAACATCATCAAACCTCCTTATCCCATAAGGAACGCTTTATGAACAACCAAACACTCGAAACCCTCATCCGTGAAGAGCTCGCCCGTGCCCGTGCAGATGCAGACAGCGTACCCGACAACATGGTGCTTCCGCTTGCCAAGCAGGTCGCGGAAGCGGTGGAGGCGGAAGCGAAGCGCATCGGTGTCAATGCCGTTGTCGCACTTTCCGACCGTGCCGCGCGCCCGGTGCTCGTTCATGTGATGGAGGATGCGTACATCGCAAGCTATGACGTCGCACTGCAGAAAGCGTTCACCGTCGTTGCGCTGAAAATGTCAACGATGGATCTGAAACCGCTTGCCCAGCCCGGCGGCTCCCTCTACGGCATCCAGTTCACCAACGACTGCCACATCGTCATCTTCGGCGGCGGCGAACCGCTGAAAGTGGGGAGTCGTGTCATCGGCGGTCTCGGTGTCTCCGGCGGCTCGGAGGAGCAGGATGCGCATCTGGCGGCATTCGGCGCAAACGCGTTTGCATCGCTTGTGAAGCACGCATAAACCCTTTTTCCACCCGGAAAGGATACAAACAGAAATGGATTACAAATCTCAGAATATTGAAGAAATTGTCAAGAAGGTTCTTGCCGACATGATCGGTGACGAGTCTGCCGCAAAGGCGACCACCGTTCCGGCGGTAAAGATCTCCGCGGGCAAGACCGCAGGCGGCGCGATCCCGGACAAGGCACACGTCGCAATGCTCGTCGAACCCGAAAAGTTCGTGGTTAAGGAATACCCGATGCCCCCCGTCGGCGATGACGACATTCTCGTCAAAGTTGAAGGCTGCGGTGTCTGCGGTACCGACGCACACGAATTCAAGCGCGACCCGTTCGGTCTGATCCCCGTTGCACTCGGTCACGAGGGTACCGGTGAGATCGTCAAGATGGGTAAGAATGTCGCAAAGGACTCCGCAGGCAAACCGCTTGCGATCGGCGACAAGGTCGTTACCTGCATGATCTTCAAGGACAACCCCGACATCACGATGTTCGACTTAAACAAGCAGAACGTCGGCGGTGCAGATGTCTACGGTCTGCTCCCCGATGACGACATCCATCTGAACGGCTGGTTTGCGGATTACATTCTCGTCCGCGGCGGCTCCACCGTGTTCAACGTCTCCGACCTCGATCTCGATTCCCGTATCCTCATCGAGCCGTGTGCCGTTCTGATCCACGCAGTCGAGCGCGCAAAGACGACCGGCATTCTCCGCTTCAACTCCCGCGTTGTGGTACAGGGATGCGGCCCCATCGGTCTGATCTGTATCGCAGTGCTCCGCACGATGGGCATTGAAAACATCGTCGCGGTTGACGGCAACGCACAGCGCCTTGCTTTCGCAAAGGAAATGGGTGCGGACAAGTCCGTCAACTTCAAGGATACCAACGGCATCGAGGATCTTACCAACCACGTCAAGGATGCGTTCGGCGGCTATCTCGCAGACTTCGCATTCCAGTGTACCGGTTCTCCCGCCGCGCACTCCAACATCTACAAGTTCATCCGTAACGGTGGCGGTCTGTGCGAGCTGGGCTTCTTCATCAACGGCGGCGATGCAACCATCAACCCGCACTTTGACATCTGCTCCAAGGAAATTACCACGGTCGGTTCCTGGGTCTACACCCTGCGCGACTACGCGACTACGTTTGATTTCCTGAAGCGCTCCCAGGCGATCGGTCTTCCGATGAAGAAGCTGATCACCCACAAGTTCCCGCTGGACGAAATCAACAAGGCACTCGAAGTCAACCTCAAGCAGGAAGGCCTCAAGATCGCCATCGTAAATTAAGCTTCGCTTAATTTACTGGTACGAGATTTTTTCCTTTGATGATTTCATCATCAATTTTGCTTTCGCAAAACCGGAAAAAACTCCGGCATCGTAAATGACGCTTCGCTCAATTTACCGGTAAGAGATTACACCTTTTAATAAGGAGATTACCCATCTATGGCACAGGCAGTCGGCATTCTCGAAGTTTACGGTCTCGTCGCGGCGTTCGTCGCGTGTGACGCAGGCTGCAAAGCGGCTGACGTCACGGTCGAAAACTTCGATAAAAACAAACCCTCCCATCCGGAGACGCTGTCCGTTCCGCTGATCGTTGTCGTGAAATTCCGCGGCGATATCGCGGCGGTCGAAGCGGCAATGGAAGCGGCAAAGACCGCGGCAAACGGTGTGTCGGGCGTTGTTGCCAGCCACATCATTCCGCGCCCCGAGGAGGGTACGCAGAAGATGCTCACCATCACCGGCTTTGACAAGCCGAAAAAGAAGTAAAAAATCACGATAAAAGAAACATTTCGGAGGAAACTATAACATGGCACAGGAAGCATTAGGCATGATCGAGACCAGAGGTCTCACCGCAGCAGTTGAAGCAGCAGACGCAATGGTCAAGGCAGCAGAAGTTACGCTCGTCGGCACCGAAAAGATCGGTTCCGGTCTCGTATCCGTCATGGTCCGCGGCGACGTCGGTGCAGTCAAGGCAGCTGTCGAAGCAGGCTCCGCAGCAGCAGAGCGTCTCGGCGAAGTCATCGCAACGCACGTCATCCCGCGTCCGCACGGCGATGTCGAGAAGATCCTTCCGTCTATCTAACAATTTTGGCTTTCAGCCAAAATTAAAAGTTTCAACCGTCGGTTGAAACCTCCCCGCGGCAGTGCAAAATACATGATGTGTCCTGCCGCGAAACGGAACGAATCTTCATCCACAGAAAGGACGAATGTCCCATGAACATCAAAGCCATCGGCTTAATCGAGGTATCCGGCTCGGTCGCCGCCATTGATGCGCTCGACATCATGTGCAAGGCGGCGAATGTCACCCTCGTCACGTGGGAAAAGAAGCTCGGCGGACGTCTCGTCACAGTCGTTGTTACCGGTGATGTATCCGATGTCACGGCGGCGGTCGCGGCGGCAAACGCCTCCTGCATCGTCAAGCCCTGCGCATCGGCGGTCATCGCCAGCCCCCACGAGGAAACGAAACGCATCCTCGCATTCAGCGCAAAGAATCACAACATTGAATAACGGGCAAAAGGGAGATTATTATGGCAGAAGCAAATGATAAAACCCCGGCAAAGAAGCCCGTGACCAGAAAACGCAGAACCACCGCCGCCAAAGAGGAACGCGCATCGGTTCCAGCAACGGAATCTGCAAAGACCGCAGAAAACAGTCCTGCGGCACCCGCGGAAAAGACAGCACCGACCGCAGCAGTGGCAGTGGAAGTCCCCGCGGAAAACAACAATAAACCCGCAAATACGGAGGTAAAGAAAATGACAAATCAGGCACTTGGTATGATCGAAACCAGAGGTCTTGTTGCAGCAATCGAAGCAGCAGACGCAATGCTCAAGGCAGCAAACGTTGAACTCGTCGGCACCGAAAAGATCGGTTCCGGTCTCGTATCCGTCATGGTCCGCGGCGACGTCGGCGCGGTCAAGTCCGCAGTGGAAGCTGGCGCTTCTTCCGCAGAACGTCTCGGCGAAGTCATCGCAACCCATGTCATCCCGCGTCCTCACGACGATGTGGAAAAGATTCTCCCCATCCTCAAGTAATTTATGATTATCGGAAAAGTTACCGGCAGTGTAGTCGCCACACGCAAAAATGAAAAGCTCATCGGCTCCAAGTTTCTGATCATTGAACCGGTCAGAACCATGCAGAACGGTGAGGAGGGCGACAGATTCGTTGCCGTTGACGTAATCGGTGCCGGGATCGGTGACATCGTCATGGTAGCTCGCGGAAGTGCGGCAAGACTTGCCTGCGACCGTCAGGATGCACCGTGCGATGCCGCTGTGGTCGGTATCATAGACGATGGCACAATATTGGAGAAATAAAGAATGAATTTAACTGAACTTTCAAGCCTTATGCAGAATGCCGGTGTGGCAGGCGCGGGCGGCGCGGGATTTCCCTCCTACGCAAAGCTGAACGCCGCGGCAGACACCATCATTCTGAACTGTGCGGAGTGTGAGCCCCTGCTCAAGCTGCACAGACAGGTTCTGGCAAAGTACGCAAAGGAAATTCTGGAAACGCTCACCGTGATCGCGGATGCGGTCGATGCGCAGAGCATCATCATCGCTGTCAAGCCGCACTACAAGGAAGCGGTTGCGGCTGTCCAGGCGGTCATTGCGAACTACCCGAAAGCCAGAATCGGACTTCTCCCCGAGGTTTATCCGGCGGGCGACGAAGTCGTTACCATTTACGAAACCACGGGCCGCGTTGTCCGTCCCGGTGCCCTGCCGATCACCGTCGGTGTCACCGTGTTCAACGTCGAGACCGTTTACAACATCTACCGTGCGCTGAACGAATCGGCTCCCGTGACCTACAAGTACATCACCATCACAGGTGAAGTTGCTTCTCCCGTCACCCTCAAGGCGCCGCTCGGTACGACCTACGGGGAACTCATCGCGCTTGCCGGCGGTGCAACCGTCAAGGATTACAAGCTGGTCGGCGGCGGCCCGATGACCGGACGTATCGTTTCCGAGTCCGACGTTGTGACCAAGACCTCCAGCGCCATCATCGTGCTTCCGGCAGATCACTTCGTCATCCGCAAGAAGACCTCCAAGATCAAGATCGACATGAAGCGTGCGATGGCGGCTTGCTGCCAGTGCCGGATGTGTACCGATCTCTGCTCCCGTCACCTGCTCGGTCATCCGATCGAACCGCATCTCTTCATGAGAAGTGCTACTTCCGGCGTGACCAAGGATCTCGCGCCGTTCATGAACACGATGTACTGCTCGCAGTGCGGTCTGTGCGAAATGTACGCCTGCAGCCAGAACCTGTCCCCCAGAACCCTCATCGGCGAATACAAGAACGGTCTCCGTGCCAACGGCATCAAGCCCGATCCGAACGTCGAAATGGGTCCCGTCAACGAAAACCGCTCCGGCCGTATGGTTCCCGTTGACCGCCTGACCGCGCGTCTCGGTCTGACCCCCTACGACAAGCCCGCGCTGATCGCGGACAAGGATGTCACACCGGCATCCGTCAAGGTCATGATGGGTCAGTCCATCGGCGTTCCGGCTTCTCCTTCGGTCAAGGTCGGCGACACGGTCAAGGTGGGTGACGTCATCGGTACGGCGGCAGAGGGCAAGCTCTCGATGCCCATCCACGCATCCATCTCCGGTACGGTTGCGGAAGTGGCTGACAAGTATGTCGTCATCCGCGCGTAATTCAGCATAAAGAAACGAGGTTTATATCAATGAGTAAAGCAATCGGCATGGTTGAATGTCAGACCATCTCGACCGGTATGCAGGCAGCGGATCTGATGCTGAAAACCGCAGAGGTCGAAATTCTCGAAAGTTCACCCGTTTGCCCCGGTAAATATATCATCCTGATCACAGGCGATCTGAGTGCCGTCAAGGCATCCGTTGACGCGGCAAAGACCTCTTACGGTCAGAAGGTCATCGGTTCCTTCGTCCTCGGCAACCCGCACGAGAACATCTTCCCCGCCATCTACGGTGCATCCGAAATCGGCGACGTCAAGGCACTTGGCGTCATGGAGACGTTCAACGCGGCAGCTGCCATCGTTGCGGCAGACGCTGCGGCGAAGACCTCTATGGTCAACCTGATCGAGCTCCGTCTTGCACGCGGTATGTGCGGAAAGTCCTACCTGCTCCTCACCGGTGATGTTGCCGCTGTGACCGCCGCTATTGAGCGCGCAGAACAGACCGCAGCGGAAGACGGCATGATGCTTGACAGCGCCGTCATCCCGAATCCCGACAAGAGACTCTGGGACAATATTCTTTAAAAAGCGATTGCAAAACATCGTTTTGCAATCGGGTTCATCGAGCTGACGCAGCCCGATGGCTCCCGGTGGTCGCTTTGAAGGAGTCTTTACGGCCGGGAGACCCGTCCGTGCGACGCATTTATTATATACCGCCCGTTGGGCGGTGAAAGGAAACCAATTTTACAATTGGCATATTATAAAGAACATAAGGTTGTGAAAAACCGATATGCAGAAATTTTACATTAAAACAAAGGTCTGCTCCGGTAACGATGCGATGGATGTGCTCGGCACGTTTTCCGGCAATGCTGTCATCTTCACCGACGCATTCATGGTAAAATCCGGCGCCGCAGACCGCATTGCGAAGTTCCTGTCCGGCTGTAAGTCCGTCAAGATCTTCGGCGAAATTAAGCCCGATCCTCCGATTGAGCTGATCGCCGACGGTATGGCGTTCCTTCTGGAAGCGGATGCGGATGTCGTTGTCGCGCTGGGCGGCGGCTCGTCCATTGATGCCGCGAAAGCGACCATCCTCATGGCGAAGCGCTCCGGTGCAAAGGACAACATCTCCCTTGTTGCAATCCCGACCACCAGCGGCACCGGCTCTGAGGTCACGAGTTTTGCGGTCATCACCGACCGGCAGAAAGGGGTCAAGTACCCCCTGGTCGATGACGATCTGCTCCCCGATTATGCCATCATGGATCCGTCACTCGTCGTTTCCGCACCGCCGCGCATCACCGCCGACACCGGCTTTGACGTGATCACGCACGCGCTGGAAGCGTACATTTCCACAAACGCAAACGATTATTCCGATGCACTTGCGGAAAAGGCGCTGGAGCTGGCGTTTGCATACCTGCCGAAGGCGTACACCGACGGACAGGACATCGAAGCACGCGAGAAGATGCACACCGCATCGTGTCTTGCCGGCATGGCGTTCAACGCGGTGTCGCTGGGCATCAACCACGGCATCGCGCATCAGCTCGGCGCACGGTTCCACATTCCGCACGGCAGAGCAAACGCAATGCTTCTCCCGCACGTTGTCCGCTACAACGCGGATCTCTGTGCCAATTTCGGTGCAAAGACCGAAACGAAAGCCTCTCTGCGCATCGCACACGTCGCACGCCGCATCGGTCTGTCCGGTGACGACACAAACGCGCTGGTGCTTGCCCTCGTCCGTCATCTCAACTATATGCTGAAGATGACCGAAACGCCGATGACCTTAAAGGACGCCGGCGTGACGAAGGAAGCGTATGAGGAAGTGAAGCCGCTGATGATCGAAGCGGCACTCAAGGATGCCTGCACCGCAACAAATCCCCGTCCTGTGACGGCGGAGGACGTTGATGCAATTCTGTCCAATTTAGCAAGGTGGTAATCCCGCCGAATAGGAAAATGCCGGCGGCACCGTCGGCATTTCCGTTGTTATATTGTTATTATAAGCAATAATTTCCTGCTTTCAAAGAAAGGAATCCCATCATGAAAAAGCAACTTGCATTTGCACTGACCGCAGTTCTTGCACTTTCCGTGCTGGCATCCTGCAGCGGCGGAGACGATTCTGCGGACACCACTGCGAACACCTCTGCCGACACCACGGCTGCTGTTGAAACAACTGCGGCTCCCGAAACCACCGAGGTCGTTACCGAAGCACCGAAGCGCGACTCCTACGCATTCATTTCCACGTATGCCGAATCCGATGCCCGCACGCCGATTGCGCTGACCAACGGCAAGGATTCCGTCGCTACGCACTTTGTCGTGGAAAACGGCTATCTGGAATCCATTTCCGCCAACTGCCCCAGCTGGAGCGACAGCATCGGCAATCTGACGATGAAACTCTACAAGTGGGATACCGACTATGACACCACCGTTGCGGCAGAGCCGATCGGTTCCTACACCTTTGAGGATTACACTGACAACGACACGCTGACCTGGGATCTTTCCACGGAAGACAGCCGCGGCGCAGAACCCGGCGAGTATCTGTGGGTGCTCGGTGACGGCGAAGACAGCGCAGGTACCGGTGTCGGTGTCTGGGCACAGGCATTCCCGGAGGGAGAAGATGCCATTCTCGGTATGTACAAGAACGGCAAGGAAGTCGCCTCCGGCAACGGCTGGGAATGTGACATCACCATCGTCATTCCGGCAGAATAAGAGGTCGCCAAGCGATGAAAGCCTACGGAAAAACCACATGGATGATTCCTGACACGTTTCTGCATTCTGTTTCCCGTTCTTCGGATCCGGGCGACCGCAGTCACGAAGCCATCTGTGTTCTGAACACCTCGGACAAGGATGCGCACATCGCGCTGACCCTGTTCTTTGAGGACCGTGAACCGAACACCGCGTTCACCTCGTTCTGCGCCGCACAGCGCACGCACCACATCCGTCTCGACAAAATCCGCGACAAGGATGGCAACGGTATTCCCGAGGATACGCCCTACGCGATTCTCGTCGAATCCGACACGCCGATTGTCGTGCAGTATTCCCGTCTCGATACCTCCGCGGCGGAAATGGCGCTGATGACGACGATTGCGTACAGTGTGGAGTAATTTATAAAAGACAGAAAAAGGATTCTTTTGCCGGAATCCTTTTTTCATTTATCTTGTCACAGATGAATGACTGTAAATGTAAAACTCCTCCTGGCTTGCCTGCCAGTGCTTTTCCTTTGCCGGAAACGACCGGTCAAACGCCGCGACGGCTTCGGTATCCGCACAGCATTCCCCGGCGGTGCTTTCCTGAAAATACCACAGTTTTCCGCTTTGTCCGCCTGTCCCGCTTTTCTCGCTTCTCTCGCTTTCCGCATCCAGCGCGCCGGGAAGCAGTTCCTTTACCAGAAGCGCGGTCGGAAAACGCACCCCCTGTGTCCCATCGGGGGTCACGGTGGAAACGCATACATTGCGCCGTTTTCCGCTGACAAAACCGCGGGAAACATAGTTTCCGGGATTGCCAAAAATCACGACGGTATCGTAACCAAGCGAAAGCGCAAGTTCAAACGATGCTTCGATCAGCATTTTTCCGTATCCTCTGCGCTGATGCGCGGGATGGATGCTGACGGGCCCGAACGTCAGGGTCTCCTTTTCGGAACCGTCGTCTGCGGTCAGGCGGGATTTTGTATACATGATATTGCCGATGATCTCCCCGTCAAGCTCCAGTACCAACGCAAGCTCCGGGAGAAAATCGGGGTGATCTCTCATGCAGTGAACAAAATAATGCTCGTCACAGCCGGGGACATACTGATTCCAGAACGCTTCGCGGGTGAGGACTTCGACCGCACGGTAGTCGGCTGGGGTTTCGGGGCGGATGGTGATGGTTGACATAACAATTACTCCTCGTTTCTTAGGGGTTTGAGTCGGTATTCTTCCGCCAGAACCGAATAATACACCGCATCAATGATGCCGAGATTGCACTTCCCGGCTTGCCGGAGCGTTCCCTCATATGTCATGCCGCATTTCTGCATGACACGCCCGGAGGCGGGATTGCCGGATGCGTGATATGCAAACACGCGATGGAAGCCGACCTCCCGGATGAAATAGTCGATGATCGCCGATGCGCCCTCGGTCATGTAACCGCGGTTCCACCATTTCCTGCCGAGTTCATACGCAAGCTCTACCGCACCGATGCGGTCATCGGGGTGCATTCCGAACAGTCTGCCGATGACCTCGTGCGTTTCTTTCAACTCTATCGCCCAGCTGTAACGGTTCGGCTGTTCGTATGCGGCAAGCCAGTTTTCGGTAAACATATGCGCATTATTGATGACATCCGCAACGCAGTGCATCGGCGCATAATTTGTCCATTTCCAGACCTCATAGTCGCTCCAGATGTTGTAGTAGCCCGGTTCCAAGTCTTCTTTTGTGAAGCGGCGGAGGATGAGACGGGGCGTTTCGATGCGGGTTGTACCTTTGTGGGTGAGCATGAGAGGCTCCTTTTTCTGTCAATGATTATTCCCGCATATTATACCACAATCGCACCCGTTTGTCAAGTATGATACCCCTCCCGCAAAAGAAAAACCGCCTGTGCGGTTTCTCTTGTTTATAAACAATGTTTCCACCTGCGATACCCAGTTATCTGCGATACCCAGTTATCTGCGATACCCAGTTATCTGCGGATAACCGTTATCTCCGGATAACCGTTATCTCCGATACCAGCAATTTTCCGCAATCCGGACAAGTCCCATCCGTTCGCTGAATGCCACACCGAGCGGGGAATCGTCCTCAGTCGCGTGCGCGTTTCCAAGCACGGCATTTTCTGCCCGACAGAATCGGATGACATACTTCCAAAGCAGCTCTGCAATCTGCGTTTTTTTCGGAGAATCTTCCGTGAAAACCGCGCCGATGTCGTATTTTCTGAGATCGCGTATGCTGTCGAGAATGGGCAGAGCCAGACCGATGAGGGTATCTCCGTCCAGAACGCCGACGGGGTGCAGACCGACGTTTCCTTTTCCGTCAAAAAAGGTGCGGATCGCGCGTAGATGACATTCGGCACATCCGCCGCTCTGACGGAACGCCGCGATCTTCGGCAGGTCATCGGCGGTCAATGCGCGGACAGTCAGACTCGATTCCTTGGGATCCTCCGCCGCACCGTCCGTATAAACCATATCGTATCCGCGATTACAGGCAAATCCGTGCGCGGCGGCTTCCGTATCGAACGTATCCCACGCCGCACCGACGGATCTCCGAACGGAGAAGCGCGGATTGTCGTTTTGGGTCAGAGATGACAGATACAGAAGCGCATCCGCCTCGGTTTCGGCAACGAGTGCGACGGTCGGTTCCGCCGAATTGTAGTCCGATACGCACAGAAAATGTGTGAGGGTTTCCCAAGAACCCGAAGCTCCGGACGCCGCGAGCGTGAAAATTCCGGTTTCCGCAACGGTCATGCCGATGATGTCTTCGGCGTATTTCTGCGGATTGTGCAGAAAACAGAAGTCGAGTGCGGAATCCACGTCAGATACAGTCAGCTCCGGGTGCATATGCGCAAAATGGCTGATCGCGATCCTGCCGGACAGATCGTGCCAGGTGACGGCGGTGTCCGCATACCGTTCCCGGTATTCGCTGGGTGTCATGCCGTAGAAATTCCGGAACGCGCGTGCAAAGCTTTCGGGGGTGGCATAACCGAAATCAAGTGCGATGTCGAGCACCGTCTTTTCGGTCCTGCGCAGGTCAAGCGCACTTCTCGTCAGCCGGTAAATGCGCGCGTATTCCACAGGTGTGTAGCCGGTGTGCCGGCGGAAGATCGTATCGAAATAGTTCAGCGTAAACCCAGCGTTTTCCGCAATGTCCGCAAGCGAGAGATTCTCCCGCGGGTTGTTCTGAATGTAGCCGATGGCTTTGTCAATCAGTTGGTTGTTTTCCATGATGATCGCTCCTTGTTCTTTTTTTATGGAAGGATGACGGTCGGATGATCATCGCTTCCTGTGACAGTATTATACCATACCGCACCGTATTTTGTCCGTGCAGAAATTACGGAACTGCGATTTTTCGCCCGACATCCGCAAATTCAACCGTCCGTTGATAAATCCGCCCGGAAATGAACGGTGCGGTTCTTGCAAAATACGGCGGATTATGTTATAATGGAAGCAAGATAAGCGCTTGTCAATTTGAAAAAGGTGGTTTTACAGAATGGAGATCAATCTGAAAGAAAAACTGCGTTCCCTGCGGCTGGAAAAAAACATCACGCAGGATGCGCTTGCAGGTCATCTCGGCATCACGCCGCAGTCGGTCAGCAAGTGGGAGCGAGGGGTTTCCCAAACTTAAAGATACCACACTAAAACCCACGCTTATAATACTTCCAAACAATACAATTTTGG
Organism: Clostridia bacterium; assembly: GCA_017481495.1. Classification (GTDB taxonomy): domain Bacteria; phylum Bacillota; class Clostridia; order Oscillospirales; family CAG-272; genus RGIG3925. The sequence goes on along the minus strand of JAFUPC010000035.1, from coordinate 3,007 downwards.
AGGTAAACCCTATGAAAAAGCTGATTTCCTGCGAGTACAATTTCAATAACTGCTGTGTGGAACTGAAATTCACCGATGGCAGCATGATTGCGATTGATACGATTGCTGTGGAGAACGAAGTTGCCCGTAATATGTATGAACGGTCAGAGCTTGACTATCTGATCTACAACGCTCCTTTGGAGTATGCCGACCTTATTTTGAACGGCGATCCCGAAACATATCTGAAAACTGTAACCGAGTATAAGCCTTTAGATAGCTAACGGCAATGCCGCCCATGGGAGAAATCCCACGGACGGCATTTTTGCTTTATATCGAATATTATCTACGGAAATTTACAACTTCCTCAGTTTTTTCTTGGCTCATCAATAATCCGGAAGTATCAAAGGCATATCTGAACACATAACTTGTACCGCCAATCGTGAACGAGCTTGTTGCAGGAGAGAAGAATGTCGAGGTAATACTCTCCACATCCCATAATAGATTTCCTGTATCACTCACAGAGAGTTTGCCTCCAAGAGAGCCTTTGACAGAGAAAAATTCTTGCGGTTTTCCTGTTTTGGGTTCACACACGAGCAGCACAGCAGTATAATTGTCTCTTACCATGGGCGTAAGCTCTTCACTTGCAATTTCCCATATATTATTATCAAACAGATACTTCACCACATTTGCAAGCTCGTATCTGCTGCCTGCGTTCGGTTCTTCGTTACTGAGCTGTGGTACGGCATAAGCAGACAAATAGATATTTCCATTAAACTCAATCATATCAGTGATGGAATAATAGAAATCTTCGTCACTATAAGAGAAGGAATTTGTGATATTTCCCTCGTGATCGACTTTAACAATTTTAGCATATTCGTTTTCCAAGTAACTGCCAAGCTGTACGATGTAACCATCCTCAAATCGTGCGGCATTCCATATACCATAATTGCCTACCTCAGTTTTATGGAAGTGAGTTTCTTTTCCATCTACAGCATATTGACTAAGGCAGAAATACTTCAAATCTCCACGACTAAATACAGCGTAACTACCATCATTGTTCTCTACAACCGCCGCAATATATTCCCTGTCGAATCCGTTGCTGAGCATTTTTTTCCAAACAAGGTTGCCATCCAAGTCGATTTTAGCCATCCACGCATGAGACTTTTGGTTGCTGGACCATGTGTCGGTTCTGCCATAAGCGATTACACCATCAGACACGACGCTATAATCTTCAATCCAAAAGTCGGATACAGATACGCTCCAGAGCAGTTCATCGCCATCATACTTTTCGAGATAACTCTTATCGTGAATTTCAAAGCCAAGAGTTTCGTCCTCTTTGTATTCGGAACGATATTTGTAGTGTACTCCGGTTTGGGTAGAACCGATAAAGCCACCAGTATAATTTTTATAATTCCAGAGGTTCTTAATATCTTCTGGCGTAGGATCATCTTGCGTAATCTCATAACCACCTACATTGTCAGCAGAAATGCTATCTCTGATTACTTCGGCGGTCTTAGAATAAGTGAATGACTTTGTAGTAATGTCACGATAAACTGCTTTGATTTCTCCACGGGTTAGTCCATCAGTGGACATACCATAATCGTTGAAGAACTGAACTGCCGCTTTGTATTCTGCTGCCTCGGCAACAACAGCGAATGTGCCAAAGCAAGCAGAAATCAGCAGAACCATACAAGCAGCCATTGTCCCCCATTTAACCCATATAGGTTTACTACGAGATTTCCTTGTAGCGGGGGCGGCTTCTGCAATATGTCTGTCATCGATTTCACCGATGATATTCAAAAGACGTTTGTTTTTCATAACGATATACCTTCTTTCTCCAGTGCAGTTTTTAGCTTTTTTCTGGTACGGAAAAGGGTAACTGTCACTTTGCTCTCGGAAAGACCATATTCATTTGCAATTTCTTTTACAGGACTCATATAGAAATAGCGGCGAACAAACATTTTTCTTGTTTCTGCTGGGAGTTCGTCAAGGAAACGGTCGAGAACATCTCTGATAACCATATTTTCAACGGTATGCACCGTATCTTCTTCGTCAGGGATGCACTCTGAAAGCTCATCAAGAATAAACGATGTTTGCCCTGCACCACGTTTTTCGGCTGACATCTTCTCCCACTTGTTCAACGATAAATTGCGTGTGATTTTTCCAAGAAATGTTTGCAATTTGTTCGGGCGTTGTGGTGGGATAGAGTCCCAAGCTCGGAGGTATGTATCGTTTACACATTCCTCAGAATCTTCATCATTGTGTAGAATACTGTAAGCAATGTAGTGACAGTATCTTCCGTATTTTTTTGAAGTTTCAGATATGGCTTGTTCGGATCGATCCCAATAAAGCTCTATGATTTTGCTGTCATCCATACCATCACACTCCTTTCATTTGTATCAAGGCCTTTCACCCTAATACACCGGATTTGCACTCTGTTCACTACACTTTATTCGAAAGTTTTTGAAAAAAATCTTCTGAAATGGCAAGGCAACCCGTTATCATCAGCAAAGATAAGATTCTTGAAAAACTGCCGAAGCAGATTGACGAGAAAAATTCCGTGTCAGTAGATACGGAATTTTTCATCGGCACACCACAGCGCAGACTGATAATTTTGCAGAGTTCATGCAAAAATTGAAAGTGTGTGCTGTGATATTTTCGAGAAATGTACGGACATGAGAAAACATAGTTTTTTCAATGTGGGTACCATTTTCGAGAAAAATATACGGGGTGTCAGGAGGGGCGAAGCTCCTTGGCTCTGGGTTTCCAATAAGGGCGAGAAGCATCCCTGTTAGCACACGATTTTCCTTTGGAAAGTCTAGTGTGTTATACCTTTTGCACCGCCATGAAGTGGTGTGATGACTGCTGGAAAGGGGCTGTCCCACGCTCGACAGTCAAATTCAAGCGGCAACATGAACAGCGGAGTTCAAGTTGTGAACTCCCGATTTTGTGGGCTGAAAGGAACACAAAACGACGGATTTCGTATGAGCAAAATCCGGCTGTTCTGGTGGGCAGTGCCAACGGGGGC